>CAZISF010000004.1:0-60666 GCA_964541915.1 uncultured Caulobacter sp. | reverse complement strand
AGGCGGCCTGGGTCAGGGCGCTGTCGGCGTTGCGGAAGCCGTAGATCGCCTGTTTGGGATCACCGACCCAGGTGCTGGCTTCGACCAGCTCAGCCATCGCCGTGAAAATGGCGATCTGCAGCGGGCTGGAATCCTGAAACTCATCGACAAAGACGCGGCCGATGCGCTCGCCCAGCCGCTCCGCCATCGCCGGGTCTCGCAGGACCTCGAGCGCGAGGGCTTCCTGATCGATGAAATCCATCAGGCCGCGCTCGGATTTGTAGCCTTGGTAGGCGTCGAGGGCTTCGGCGGCGCAGGTGAACAGCGTGCGCGTGAACGCCTCGCAGTCCGACCGTAGCCGGGGGTGCTCCGGGTGACGGCCGGCGGCACGGCAAACCGCGTCGAGAGCGTCGTTGAGGGCTTGGCCGTCCTTCTTGGCGCAGGCCAGTTTCGACAGGCGCGCCCAATCCGGCCAGGACAACCGTTCGCCGCGCTGGGTGGCGGCGCGAACCCGACGCAGGTGCTCGATGCTGGGTTGGCCGGTTTTGCTGAGTTCGGCCGGCAGTGACGCCAAGGCGGTGGCCACAGCATCGTTGAGGGCCTGGTCGAGATCTTCGGCCCGACCGGCGAAGGCCGGCGGAAGCAGGGCGAGAAATGACTCGACCGAGCGATCGGCCGAATGGTCGAGACCCACGGCGTCGAGGCCGTTGGCCCGCGCCAGCTCGATCATGCGGCGGACCGTGGATCGCCAGTCCGACCGCTCCGCATCGCCCGCGCGCTTAGGTTCAAAGAAGCCCATCGCCTCGGCCAGGGCGTTGAGCTGGGGTGCGTGGGTCTCGATGGCCCGGTCCGCGGCGATGGCGAACAGCCGCGTCACGCCATCTTCGGGGATGATCTCCGCCCGGGGCGAGCGGCCTAGATCGATGGCGTGCTCGCCGACGATCTGACCGCAGATCGAATTGACCGTGCCGAAGCGCGCACCCAACAGACGGGCGGCCTGCTCGGCCTTGCCGGCTTTGAACAGGTTGGCACGAGAGCGCTCGATAAGCTCGTCGGCCGCCTTCACGGTGAAGGTGGTGGCGACGATCTCCTCCGGTTGGCGGATTTCGACTTCGCGGGCGATGTCGCCGACGATCCGCGTGGTTTTGCCGGCGCCGGCCGAGGCTACGACCGTGTTGATCTTGAGAGCGGGCATGGTCAGTTCGCCTCCTGAGTGACGCGGCAGAGGCTGGTCAGTTCGCAATATTGGCAGGGCTCCTGCCCAGGGATGATCCCGAGACCCTCCGGAAAATGGTCGGACGCTCCCGGCAGGCCGGTGCCCAGGGCCGCGCCCTTAGCGG
This sequence comes from uncultured Caulobacter sp., assembly GCA_964541915.1. Taxonomy (GTDB): domain Bacteria; phylum Pseudomonadota; class Alphaproteobacteria; order Caulobacterales; family Caulobacteraceae; genus Caulobacter. The sequence goes on along the minus strand of CAZISF010000004.1, from coordinate 59,347 downwards.
CTAGGTCGCGCCACAGCCGCCATGTGCCCATCAGATCGTTCCAGGTGTCGGCCAGCGAGCGCGCCGCCTCGACCTCTTCATCAGACACGATGGCGCCGACCGGGCCGATCAGCCGCCGCTGGTTGAGCAGGTAGTAAGCGCCAGGCGCCGGCGTCGTGGCGCCCGGATCGGCGATGGCACCATAGGTGGCGAGCTGCAGTGCGCGACCTTCGGCAAGCTCCGTGCGACGACGCTTGGCGCTCTTGGTCCACTTCAGGTCGATGACGCCGAGGCCTTCGGTCGGATGGCGCACCACGAGATCAAGACGACCAAGCACTGAAAGGCCGTCGGCGAATTGCGCCTCCCGGTCCAGTTCCGTGCCCACCACCTCCAGGCCTTTGGCCCGTAGCAGGCGGGCCAGTTCAGCCAGGGCGGCCGGGACGCGGGTTCTCGCCGCCGCCAGCTCGCCGGCGAACTCAGGCTGCTGCAGCGGGGCGGCGATGGCGCTGAGCAGGGTATCGAACACCGCATCGACCTGACGGCGAACATCCTCCGCGTCGGCGACGGGGCCCGGCCGCAGGACTTGGTTGGCGATCTCGTGGGCGAGGTTGCCGAGCAATTGGTCGGGTCCGGGGATTTCCGCAAATCGCCCCCGCGAGAGGCGCAGGACGTCGAGCAGCATCCAACGCATCTGACAATCGGCCAGGCGTTCAAAGCTCGTGGCGCTCTCCTTGCGGCCCGCCAGTTTGGCGATGGCCGAGGCCGGTAGGGTCCAGTGCGCGCGGGCCTGCGGCGGTGTGATGAGGGCGACGAGTTCGCGCGGCAGCTGGCGGCCTGACAGGTCATGCGCCGCGTCGTCGAGCAGGCGCTCAGCCGACCAACGCACCTTCGGACCCGCCGCTTGGGTGACGGGATTGAGCTGGTGGGCGAGGGGATGGCTGACCGTCTCCTCACCGCCCGCGAGCGCGGGACGAATCAGCACCGCGCGATCCTTCGCCTGATGCAGGGCATTGGCGTAGGACCAGCTGATCCGCGAGGCGGTCGAGGCCGCGGGCTCCAGGGCGCAGCCGGCGGTCGCCAAGGCGGCTTGTTCGGCACGGCTCCAGGGCGAAGTCGGCACCCGCTCGCCGGGACCCTTGAAATCCCACCACACCAGACGATCGACAGGCCCCCAGATCGCGGCCGGATGCTTGACGCAGCGCAGCCCTCCGGCGGTCGCGATGTGTTCAGGATTCTGAGCGCCCTCGGCGAGCACTTGCTCGATCATCCGTTCGACGAGAAGGGCGGGCAGGGGGTCCTGGCCGAGCACGTCGATGGCCTGGACTAGCGCGCTGGCGGCCCCGGCGACCGTCAACAGCAGGGGGTCGGACTGACCAGCGTCGGTTTCGACGGCCCATTGGCCAACCCGCGCGGCGATGCGGCGGGCTGCATCTGCGGGTATGCCCTGGCTGCGGTTGTAGAGACCACCCGTGGTCCATTCCCGCCAGCGGGTCTGGCGTTTCGCGATCTCGGCTTCGGCTGAGGGATGATCCGCGAAACGCTCGGCGAGATCGGTTTCAAGGTCCGCCCACGCGCGTGTCCACGACGGTGATCCTGTGCCCGGTTCGCGCGCCAAAGCACGCGCGAGCTTACCGCCCGCGCGCCGTTCGATAGGCGGCCGAGGCAGAAGAAGGAGATCGAGCAGGGCTTTGGCGTTGAACGGCGCCCAACTGGCCGCGAACGCCAAGGGCAGCACCTGCAGCGCGCCGCGCCAAGGAGAAGCGGCCGACTGGCCAAGGGCCGGCAGGCCGCGGGCCTGCAAGGCGCGATCAAGCAGGGCGGTGTCACCGTCGGGGCTCAACACCACGGTGCCCGCTAGGTCGTCTTCCGACCCGGCCGCCAGCCATTCCGCCAAGGCCTCGGCCGCCATGAGCGCGGTGTCGGCTTCGACCGTCATGAAGGCGCCGTCACCTTGCAGCGGCTCGGTTACGCCGGAGAGCAGGAAGGCTTGCACCCGATGCAAGTCGTTGCCGCGATCCGCAACAGGCGGCGAAGCGGCCTGAATCTCTACTCCGCAGGCCTCGATTTGATCGATCAGGCGGCGATACGGCGGTGTCAGCAGATCGCGGGGCTCAACGAGTGTGATGCTCCTGATCGACAGAGGCGGACGGTCGGCCAAATCCGCCAAAACCGCGCGCAGCCGGTCCGGCGCGCCAAGCGGCAAGGGCGGGGTCTGGGCTTCAGCCCGCGCTAGGTCGTCGATGCGCGGTGAGCCGATCTCACCCCCGGTCCAGCCGGCGGCTGTCAGCTGATCGCGCCAAGCCAGTAGGGCCTTGGCCGTCGCCCAGGGATCACGCGCGAATGACGGCGCGTAGAACGGGTTGGGGTCCAGCGACAGGGCCGCACGAAGCTTGGCGGCGTATGCCGCGATACGGACGGCTTCGGTGCCGCGGGGTCCGGTTAGGCCCAGTTGCACTTCGAGCACGTCGATCAGCCCGGTGGGCCCGACCACGGCGGCATGAACAACGCCCGCGCCTCGACCCGGAAAATCCGGGTAGGCGCGACCATCGCACGCCAAGCCAAAGATCAGGTCCATTCCAGCTTCCCCGCCAAATTCATCCGCCACCATTTGTGGAGGTTAGCCTGTGTTCCCGACAGAATCGGTCGGGTCGCGCCAAAGCGGCGGCATTAAGCTGGGACGGGCTGAGCGATACTCGCCTGGTGGGCTGCCAGCGCGCTCTGAAGCTCCGTGACCATCAAGGCTTGGAGCCTGGGCGGCGCCACGATCTCCACCTTGTCGGCCCAGGTGAACAGATGCCACGCCAGTTCGAGCATGCCGCTGGCCCGAAAGCTCACCAGCACAGATCCGTCGGGTTGTTCGGTGACTTCCTGGTTGGAATGGAAGCGCCAACCCAAGGCGTCGGCGGCGCCGTGCGGCTTGACCCGTAGAACGACGTCCTCGGCATCGCCATGGAAGACCCCGAACGAGCGTCCTGCGAACGCCGACAGGTTGAAATCTTCGGGCGCAGGGGCCGGGCAGTCCATCAGCGTCAGATCGCGGATGCGATCCAGTCGCCAGGACTTCGGCTCATCAGATCCGAGTTCGGCCGCGACCAGGTAGTTTGTCCGGCCAAACATCAGGCCATAGGGCGCGACCTCGCGGAGCCTGCCCGGCGTCGAGCCGCCATCGTAGGCGAATTTCAGGCCGCACATCGCCTTGACGGCGTGGCGCACGGTGGCGAGCACGGTCTCGTCCTCGAAGGGCCGGGGGCCGGCCTGGACTGCCACCGTCTCCGCGTGAAGCAGGGCTTCCATGTCCGGGACAAGTTTGCGCAGGGCAGATGAGCGCATCGAGGCCCGTACTTTGGTCTCGATCGAAGCCAGAGCGGCCGCCCGATCATGATTGCCGCTGGCGCGCATCGCCTCGGCGGTCGTGCCGAGCGCCACAAGCTCCTCGGCCGTCGGCGCCTGGAAGAGGCCGTCGAGGCCGGATGTCATGCGGTAGCGTTTGGACGGAGGCTCCTCGATCACCTCCATCTGCGGAAAGAGTTGTTCGAGTGCGTCGCGCATCCGTTCGACCGTGCGGCGGCCGGTACCGGCCACCTCGGCCATCTCGTCGAGTGTGAGCCCCTCGGCCGACCCGGCCAGGACCCGCGCCAGATGCAAAAGTGACTGAGCTTTCTCGTGGCGCATGACGTCCCCCCAACTTGGACGCGCCGAGCTTAGCTATGGTTGTTGTCCCGTCGAGTCCTACTCGACCGATTCTGTCGGGTGCGGCCTGCAAGCTGAAGCTCAGAGGACAGGGAGAGATCGCCATGACGTTTGCGCTTACGCAACATGCCGTCGTTCGGACCCAACAGCGGGGGGTTCCGTACCATCTGATCGACGCCTTGATGAGCTACGCCGACTTTGAGGCGCCGGTGGGCTTCGGCTGCACCGTTCTGCGGATGACCCGCGACCGGCTCGACGATCCAGACCTGGCTGATCGCCTCGCGCCGAACGTGAGCGGCTTCGGGGGCTGAGCATCGTTTGGAGCGACCGGACTGGCGAGATCGTCACGGTGCTTCGCCCGCGCCGGGGTTCGGCCGGCCGGCGCTATCGGCGCGGCGGTCAATAGGTGGCGATCCATATGGCGTTGCGCTGGGGAGCGCCAAACCGTGGAGGGTCATTTTCGGGGTATGGCGCACAGCTATGCCGTGTGGCTATGATCGTCCGCGAAGACGCCGCCAAGCTGTCGGTCGTGCACACCGAAGGCGGCCCCCGGCCGGACAAAAAGAGGACGGCCTAAATGGCGTTGCACCCCAATTTCCCTTTGTCGCCATATGACGTGCTGTCGCCGGACGTCCGATGGTTTCCCGCCGCGGAAGAGCTGCGAGGCACCGCCTACGAAAAGCTCCTTCCACCGCTCGTCGCCAAGGTGCGCGAGGAGGTCCAGAAATGGCGTAACTCAGGATACGCAGGGGCGTCTGCTACCAGCCGTGCGTTGCTCCAATGGTGGTTTGAAACCGACCAACTAGTCGACCAGGCTGATGGGTCGCAGGTCGAATTTCGGTACTATTTCGCCCAGCGAGAAGCCGTGGAGAGCGTTATTTGGCTCTACGAGGTTCGGGGTGCCCGGGATAAATATGACCTGCTTCGGTTCGATGCCTCGGGTGCCGTATCGAGCAACATGTTCGATGAGGATTGGCCGCGGTTTGTGGTCAAGATGGCGACGGGAGCCGGGAAGACGAAGGTTCTCTCGCTGCTCATGGCGTGGAGCTATTTTCACAGGCTCTACGAGGCAGGCTCAAACCTCTCGCGCAATTTCCTGCTGATCGCGCCGAACATCATCGTTCTGGATCGCCTACGCACGGACTTCGACGGCTTACGCATTTTCTTCAATGACCCCGTGCTGCCCGACAATGGCTTTGCCGGCCAAAATTGGCGCGACGATTTCCAGGTCGCCTTGCATATCCAAGATGATGTTCGCGTCGTGCGCCCGACCGGGAACATCTTCCTAACCAACATTCACCGGGTCTATCTGGGCGAAGCGCCCGAGCCTTCTCTGGAAGACGACGATCTGCGGGACTATTTCCTGTCCCCATTCGGCGACAAGCCTGCCGGCAAGTCGACCGACAGCAACGTGGACTTAGGCGAGATCGTTCGAGACATCGATGAGCTCGCCGTTTTCAACGACGAGGCACACCACATCCATGATAGCCGGCTGGCCTGGTTCAAGTGCATCCAGGACATTCATCATCAGCTGCTGCAAAAGGATCTTCGGCTGGCGATCCAAGTGGACGTGACGGCGACGCCTCGCCACGACAACGGCGCGATCTTCGTCCAAACAGTCAGCGACTATCCACTGGTCGAGGCCATCGCCCAGAACGTGGTGAAACACCCGGTGCTCCCCGACGCGGCCAGCCGCGCCAAACTTGCGGAGCACAAGAGCCCGCTGATCACCGAGAAATACGCGGACTACCTCCAGCTCGGAGTCGAGGAATGGCGCAAGAGCTATGCGGAGCACGAGGCGCTCGGCAAAAAAGCCGTCCTGTTCGTTATGGTCGATGACACCCGGAACTGCGACGAGGTGGGCGCTTACCTCGAGAAAATCTGCCCTGAGTTAGAAGGTGGAGTCCTGGTGATCCACACCAAGGCAAACGGCGAGATTTCAGAGGCCGCGAGCGGCAAGAGCAAGGACGAGCTGGAGGCCCTGCGCAAGCAGTCTAACGAAATCGATACCTGGAAATCTGACAAGAAGGCGATCGTGTCAGTCCTTATGCTCAAAGAGGGCTGGGACGTCCGCAACGTCACCGTCATCGTCGGCCTTCGTGCCTTTGCGGCTAGAAGCAATATCTTGCCCGAGCAGACCCTCGGCCGCGGCCTACGGCGCATGTATTTCGGCAGCGATCAGCGGGAGACCGTGTCCGTCATGGGCACCCCCGCCTTCATGGACTTCGTCGAGTCTATCCAGAATGAGGGTGTCACCTTCGATCGTGTCCCAATGGGCGGTGCCGGCGGGCGCGAGCGACAAGACTCGCTCGTGGTTGAGGTTGAGACCGAGTCGCCTGACAAAAATATCGACGAGCTTGACATCTCGGTCCCTCGGCTGACCCGACGTTTCAATCGTGAGTTCAAAGACCTTACCGAGCTGGAGCCGGAGCACTTCGGCAACCCAAAACTCCCCATAAAGGCGTTCACCCCGGCGGAGACGCGGGAGATCATATTCAAGACGATGCTCGACGCCGAGGTGGATCACACTATGCACCTCGACGGCATCGGGCCGGGTGATTACCGGTCGGTCGTTGCCTTCTTCGCCCGCCAAATCCTGAAAGATCTGCGGTTAGTCGGCGGCTACGACCAGCTCTATCCGAAAGTGAAGACGTTCATGCGCGATCACCTGTTCACGGAGGAGGTCGATCTGGACGATCCGGTGATCCTGCGCAATCTGTCGGAACCCGAGGTGAGCAAGGTGCTCACCGACCATTTCAGGGCTGCGATCAATGCGCTGACCATCTACGAAAGTGGTAGCTCACGCATAGACGGCCACATTCGTCTCCGCGACACTAGGCCTTTCCGCACCCAGCCTCGCGGGTTTCTGCAGGCCAAGAAATCCGTCTTCAATAAGATCGTCGGCGAAGCCAACGCCGACAGCCTGGAATTAGCGTTTGCGGCCTTCTTGGAGGCGGCGCGAGATGTCCAGGCCTTCGGCAAGAACTACATGGCGGTCGGATTTAAGGTCGAATACGTGAAGGCCAACGGCGAACTGTCCACCTACACGCCCGATTTCATTGTGCGGGACGTCGAAGGCGTCGTGTGGATTGTTGAAACCAAGGGGCGCGAGGAGATCGATCTTCCGCAAAAGATGGCCCGTTTGCGCCAGTGGTGTGAGGACGCCACCCACGCGACTGAGAACGACGGCGGACCAATTTATAGGTTCGTCTATGTGGACCAAGAGAGCTTCGAGCGGCACAAGCCGGCGACGTTCGCCGGCCTGGCGAGCACGTTCCTCGAATACCAAGAGGGCTAACGATGGCACGCCAGGAAAAGAGCTCCTACGAGCTGAGCGACGCAGAGCAGCGCGACCTCACCACGCTGATTCAACAGGGCAAGCCCCTACCGGAGAAGTATCGCTTCATCCTCTTTGAGGACAAACGCGAGGTCGAGCTGGTTTGGAACGGCAAGACGCGCGACGTGTGCACGACCGTCCTACCATTTCAGACGTTGGAGCACATCGACGAGCCTCGGGCCGAGACGACACGACAAGGTGAGCTTTTCGATAGTCGTGGCCGGCAACGACAGGGTTGGTCAAACAAGCTTATCTGGGGCGATAACAAGCTAATCTTGTCGTCTCTCAAATCTGGCCCCCTAAGGCAGCAAATTGAAGATGCCGGCGGCCTAAAGCTCATCTACATCGATCCGCCGTTTGACGTGGGCGCCAATTTCTCAATGGACATCGAGATTGGCGGAGAAACGTTTCACAAGGAAGCAAATCTCCTCGAACAAATCGCTTACCGGGACACTTGGGGAAGAGGCGCCGACAGTTTTATCGCCATGATTTATGAGCGGCTTGCGCTCATGCACGATCTTCTTTCGAGAGACGGAAGTATTTTCCTGCATTGTGATTGGCGCGTTTCACCATACCTGAGGCTCGCTCTGGATGAAATCTTCGGAAGGGAAAATTTCCGAAATGAGATCTATTGGTATTATTATAATAAGATGCCAGACACCAGAAAGGGCGTCTTCCCGAGAGCGACCGACACGATCCTTTGGTACGTGAAGGACAGAAATTCGGGTTATAAGTTTAAGCCTTTGGAAGAGACCCGGGCAAATCCAGTACGCCAACTGCAGCGCGTCAAGGTTGGTGGTAAGATGATCAATGCCCGCGATGAGGCGGGAAACGTTCTCTATAACGACCGCACAGAGCGCGTGGTTGATAACATTTGGCGCCTTTCAATGCTTCAGCCGGCGGATAAGACGGAGAATCTGTTTTTTCCGACACAAAAGCCTGAAACCATTCTGCGTCGCGTTATTGAATCAACGACGAATGAAGGTGATCTAGTCGCGGACTTCTTTGTCGGATCGGGCACCACTGCTGCAGTAGCCGAGAAACTTGGCCGGAAATGGATTGCCACAGATCTCGGCAAGTTTGGTGTGCATACTACGCGCAAACGTCTCATAGGCGTTCAGCGGTCTATGAAGGCGTCCGAAAAAGATTTTAGGGCGTTTGAGGTTCTCAATCTCGGTCGTTACGAGCGGCAGGCTTACCTGAATGTTGGTGGTCGTCTGACTGGCCCAGACAAGGAGCTAGCACTAGGACAAAAAGAAGCGGAGTTTCGCGAGCTGATCCTACGTGCGTACAAGGCCACGGCCTTCGGCGATGATGTAGGCGGCCCGCAGGACGGTTTCTTCCATGGCGCGCGGAACGGCCGACTGGTCGTCATAGGCCCCATTAATCTGCCAGTCGGTCGCCTGTTCGTCGAGGAAGTCATCACCGAGTGCCGCAAGCGCGGCGCATCGCGCGTGGACGTACTCGCCTTTGAATTTGAAATGGGCCTGTTCCCCGCTGTGCTGGAAGAGGCGCGCAGCAAGGGTATCGACCTTAGCCCGAAGTACATACCCGCAGAAGTTTTTGACCGCCGCGCCGTCGACAAGGGCCAGGTGGTTTTCCACGATATCAGCTTCGTGGAAGCGGAGCCCCGCTACGACAAGAAGGACACGCTGGCGGTCACGATCGAGCTCACTGACTTCTCTGTCTACTACACGCAGGGAGCGGCAGAGGCCGCGATTGCCGCCATGAAGGAGGGCAAAAGCGAGGTGATGTGCGAGCAGGGACAACTCTATAAGGTCACCAAAAACAAGGAGGGTGTCATTACCAAGGACCGTCTGACAAAACACTGGACGGACTGGGTGGACTATTGGGCCGTCGATTTCGACTACATGAGCCGAAAAGAGATTATCAAGGTCCCGATCGGGACCGGCCTTGGCGGCGTCGCATCCCTTCCTGGCCTCGAGCCACCTCAGGGCGAGCTGGTGTTGCCAGAGTTTGAGGAGCGTTGGACAGGTGGCTTCATCTTCGAGAACGAGTGGCAGGCATTCAGGACCCGCCAGAGCCGTGACCTGGAACTTAAGACCGCGCGCCACACCTACGATCGGCCAGGCCGCTACACAGTAGCGGTCAAGGTTATCGATATCTTCGGCAACGACACGATGACACTGGTTCCAGTGAACGTAGGATAATAGACCCGCTGGCTTTGTTGCGTCTAATCTCAGCCAATTTTACCTGGACAGCGCGAGTGCCAACTTGGTGGGAGACGGATGGTGACATTACTAAATGGCGGCTACAAGAACGACGCGCCTAATATATCTTATCGGAAATCAACGACTTAAAACCGTTTTGGGATAGGGGGTTCTGCCGTCATCCGTCGATATGCGTTATCGGAAATTATGTCAGAGAGCGGTCGGAATTTAGTGCTTTGCGTCGGATAGGAGCTGCTGCGCCACAGCACGTGCCACTTCACCGTCTCGCACAGCGTCCAGTTCGGCCCGACGCGCTGGCGTCAGCTTTTCCAGCCAATCGTCGTCGACCATGTCGAGGTGCAGCGAAACATGGACATTGTGGCCGGTGAGCTGGACGTGTCGCTCGGCCCAGAGCCTCGCATTATGGCGAATGAGGTCGCTGCAGTCCTTGCACTCGGCCTTCTCGGCCATCAGCGTTTCACGGCACTGGAACTTCGTGCTCGTGGGCGCCGGCGGGATCTCCGCCAACTCCATGGCGTCGCCAACGACCTGTTGGACCTCGACCTCGATGGCCCGCCCTGAGATGCGACCCTTCTCTTCGAGGAAGGCCACCAGCTGCGGGTGAAGCCTGACCGTGTAGGTCTGCCAGTCCTTTACCGGGATATCCTTCGCCATGGGCCCAGAACTCCGCCGCACTCTCGCGAAACAGTGCTTCGATTCTCGCAAAGGCCGGAGTCCAGCTAGGTGGAGGCTTCAGTCACCGACACGGACTGTGTTTGCGAGAATGTTCCTTGGTCGCAATGCGGTCAGCTGAGAATATCCATTATCGGAAATATGAAAGAGTTTGGTGGCCGCATCAGTGTTCGATTTGGGATTCTACGACGCCTTTCGGAACAAAGACTCTCGCACGGGGTGGAAGAAAATCCGAGAGATCAGGTTCAGCTATGATCAGCAGGTGATTGTAAAACTTGACTTACATGCGCATTTCGCCGTCGGCGTGACATAGGGAAGTTGGCCTGGAAAAATCACGCCCGGCTGTGCTGGAATAAGCAGTGCTCCCCGGGTCCATCGGACAGCGTGTGGGCGATCTCGCCGTCCAGGACCGGATGCCGCCCCACACGGCAGCCCTGGCTCGGTGTTCAGGGCAGGTCAGTCGGCAAGCCGATTTCAAAGAATACGGGTATGATGCGATAGGTCTGGGAGACCTTGACCTCTACAGGCGGTAAGTTGTTGATCTGGAGAGCGGAAGTGACCTCAATCCAACAGGAGATTTCGTTGTCATATCATGGAAAATTTACGTCCCCCGAAGAGGTGCTCGGCGACGAAACCCTTACTTGTGACGAGAAAGTAGAAATGCTCACTCAATGGCGCGAAGACGAAGAGGCACTTCAGCGCGCCACGGAAGAGGGCATGGAGGGCGGCTCCCGTCCAGATCTTAAGCGTGTTCAAAACGCACTGAATACACTTCTGGAGCGCCGCACCTAGAGTTTGGGGCTGGCAATCCGCCGATTGACGTTTGCCACGGTACAATAATTAGAAAATTGTGCGGGAGTGCGAACTGAGCGCTGAGCGCTCCCGATGTCGCACTGTGATGGAGAGGTAACGACAGCCTCAGAATTCGGGCGACCTCTTCAAAGCCACGGATGCTGATCTATACCGGGCCAAGCGAGACAGAAGAAATGCCATCTGCCTTGCCCCCGTGGGGCCCTAGCTTCCCTGCAGTCGTCGTTAAAGAGTGCCGTTATGCCGCCGGCGAAGTTGAATCATCACTCTCATGACAAACCGAGCGCTTCGGCGCCGGCTAAGACCTTCTGGGCGCAATCGAGGAACCTTCGGACGTTGCTGAGTTCCTCAGCGGCCCACGATCTCACACCGCTGCTGACGCCAAAGCCTGGTCTAGATCCGCTATAATGTCGTCTATGTGCTCCAGACCGATCGATAGCCGGATATAGCCTGGCGAGACCCCGGCCGCCATCTGCGCTTCGGCATCCATCTGGGAGTGGGTCGTCGACGCGGGGTGAATCGCAAGGCTGCGTGCGTCGCCGATATTGGCCACGTGATAGAGCAATTGTAGGCCGTCGATGAATTTGCGGCCCGCGGCCACGCCGCCAGTTAACTCAAAGCCAATCAGTCCGCCGAACCCGCCTCTTAGGTATCGATCAGCGCGGGCCCGCACTTCGCCAGTTTGCTGACTGGGATGGATGACGCGCGTGACGCCCTCCCGCCCGGCCAGCCAGGCGGCGACCTTTTCCGCGTTCTCGCAATGGCGGACCATACGCAGCGGCAGGGTCTCGATCCCTTGGATGAGCTGGAAGGCGTTGAACGGAGACAAGGCTGCGCCGAGGTCGCGCAGCAGGACTGTTCGCGCCCGAATGATGAAGGCGATCGGCCCCATCGGCTTGACCGCCTGCGTCCACACCGCGCCGTGGTAGGAGGGATCGGGGCTGTTCAGCGCCCGCTGGCGATCCCCCGCCGCCTCCCAGTCAAAGTTGCCGCCGTCGACGATCAGTCCACCGATCGAGGTGCCGTGGCCGCCCAGATATTTGGTGGCCGAGTAGACCACCACCGCCGCGCCATGATCCAGAGGCCGGCAAAGTAGGGGCGCGGCGGTGTTGTCCATGATCAACGGGACGCCGTGCGCCCGGCCGATGGCGGCGACCTCGGCGATCGGGAAGACCTCGAGCTTGGGGTTCGGAAGCGTTTCGGCATAAAAGGCGCGCGTCCGCGCGTCGGTGGCGCGGGCAAAATTCTCCGGATCGGCCGGATCGACGAACCGCACGTCGATGCCCTGGTCGCGCAGGGTGTTGGCGAAGAGGTTCCAGGTGCCGCCATACAGCGCCGTGGAGCTGACGATGTTATCGCCCGCCTTGGCCAGATTCTGGACCGACATGGCTGAAGCCGCCTGCCCCGAGGCCACGGCAAGAGCGGCCACACCCCCCTCAAGAGCCGCGATGCGCTTTTCCAGCACGTCGGTCGTAGGGTTCATGATCCGCGTGTAGATATTGCCCATCTCCTGCAGCGCGAAGAGCGCTGAGGCGTGCTCGGTATCGCGAAACTGGTAAGAGGTGGTCTGGTGGATCGGCACGGCCACAGAGCCCGTCGTCGGATCAGCCCGCCAGCCGGCGTGCAAAGCCAAGGTTTCGGGATGCAATGGCCGCTCAGACATACTCAGTTTCCTTATCCGGTCGCGAGTTTGAACCGCGGCCCACTGGTCGATAGCGCCAGTTTAAAACCATTCACCGACCGATTGTTAGACGGCCTGTTCAATTCGGCTCCGGTGACCGAAGCCCAGGATAGCTCGCCGCTCCAGCGCCGATGAGTCAGTCAATCAGATGACGCCAAAGGCCCGCATGGCTTCGGCCACGCGCACGAAACCGGCGATGTTGGCCCCGAGAACGTAGTCGCCTGGCGCACCATAAGCGTCCGCGGTCTCGGCGCACCGATCATGGATACCGCGCATGATGACGGCCAGACGCTCTTCGGTTTGGTCGAATGTCCAGCTATCTCGCGAAGCGTTCTGTTGCATCTCAAGCGCGGACGTCGCCACGCCGCCCGCGTTCGCCGCCTTGCCCGGTGCGAATAGGACGTTGGCGGCCTGGAAGATCTTCACCGCCTCGGGCGTGCTCGGCATGTTGGCGCCTTCGCTGACAGCGACTACGCGGTTCTTCACCAACGTCTGGGCATCCTTGCCGGTCAGTTCATTTTGCGTTGCCGACGGCATGGCGATCTCGCACGGCACATCCCAGATCGATCCACCCTCGATGTATCGGGCCTGACCGCCTTTCAGATCGACATAGTCGCAGATGCGACCGCGGCGCACCTCTTTCACCTGTTTGACGATTTCCAAATCAATGCCGCCTTCGTCAACGATATAGCCGTTGGAGTCTGAGCAGGCGACGACGAGGCTTCCCAGTTGCTGCAATTTTTCAATCGCATATATCGCAACGTTACCCGAGCCCGACACCACGGCGCGACGTCCATCAAGGGCCTCTCCCTGCGTCGCGAGCATGCTTTCGACGAAATAGACCGCGCCATAGCCTGTCGCCTCGCGACGGGCCTGCGATCCGCCGTAGACCAAGCCCTTGCCCGTCAGAACGCCAGCCTCGTAGCGGTTGGTCAGGCGTTTGTATTGACCGAACATATAGCCGATCTCCCGGCCGCCGACGCCGATGTCACCGGCTGGAACGTCGGTATATTCCCCGATATGGCGGTGCATCTCCGTCATAAATGACTGACAGAAGCGCATGATCTCGCCGTCCGAGCAGCCACGGGGATTGAAGTCCGAACCCCCCTTGGCGCCGCCGATTGGCATGCCGGTCAGGGCGTTCTTGAAGGTCTGCTCGAAGCCGAGGAACTTGATGATGCCCAAGTTGACGGACGGGTGGAAACGGATGCCGCCCTTATAGGGCCCTAACGCCGAATTGAACTGGACCCGGAAGCCCCGATTGATCTGAACACAGTTTTGATCATCGACCCAGGGAACGCGGAAAATGATCTGACGCTCGGGCTCGCAAATGCGTTCGATCAGCGCGTTGTCGGCGTAGTCGGGGTGTTTAGCGATCACCCTTCCAAGGCTTTCCAAGACCTCCCGAACCGCTTGATGGAACTCTGCTTCGCCCGCGTTGCGGCTAAGCACTTCCGCCAGAATGGGATCAAGCTTTTCATCAACAGTCATGGGCAATTCCGGCGGCGGGGGATGAACAAGGAGGGCGAATATGACAGAGGGCAAACCGGGCCGGGTTTCGCAGCGATCTAGGGCTGCGCGGTGACCACAGGGCGGGGTACAAAGCACGCACGTTTGGTCGGGCAAACAAATCGCGCAATTTGCGATGCGGTTGCTGGAAGCCGACCGCGAGACCGAAGGTATTGTCCGGGGCCAGGGCTCCGATGGGAACTGGCCTGCGCGACCCCGACATGGCCTCGCATTCCTCCCGAGCGCGATCATCCACTAAGGTCAGAAACTGCGCCCATTCACCTCCGGCGATGGGGCGGACTGTGATGTTCGCAAGTAGGTTCAACAATCATGCCTCGCGGGTTCTTTGGTCTCCGGACGGGTCGAGGTGTCGAATGAGGTGTGCCGAGAGCCGCCTCGATCACCGTCGCCGTCTACGAAAATCCGTTCTCCCGCACCCTGAAGATCGTCATACTGCCCGCTACGAAGCGACCAGAAGAAGGCCGCGAGGGCGATGGCGCCGAGGCCCAGAGCGATGGGCACAAGGAAGACTAAGCTGGCCATCGGGTGCTCACCTTAGTTTGACCTTGTCTGAGGGTTGCCATGCGAGGTCCCTGAACCGCGCCGGGTTTGCCGGAGGCCATTTGGTTTAAGTCATGCCGCCATAGCGGACGGCGTGATCGCGGCATAGTAGGCGGCTTCGGCTTCCGCTGGCGGGATGTTACCTATGGGATCGAGAAGCCGGCGATTGTTGAACCAGTCGACCCACTCCAGCGTGGCGAACTCGACGGCCTCGAACGAGCGCCAGGGGCCGCGCCGATGGATGACCTCGGCCTTGTAGAGACCGTTGATCGTCTCGGCCAAGGCGTTGTCATAGCTGTCGCCGACGCTGCCGACGGAGGGCTCGATGCCGGCCTCGGCCAGACGCTCGGTGTACTTGATGGACACGTATTGAGACCCACGGTCGGAGTGATGGATGAGACCGGCGCGATGTTGCGGGCGCCGCTCGTGCAGGGCCTGATCGAGGGCGTCGAGCACGAAGCTGGTGTGGGCCGTGCGGCTGGCGCGCCAACCGACGATCCGCCGGGCGTAGGCGTCGATCACGAAGGCGACGTAGACGAAGCCCGCCCAGGTCGCGACATAGGTGAAGTCCGACAGCCACAGCCGATCCGGTGCCGGGGCGTGGAACTGGCGGTTCACATGGTCGAGCGGGCAAGGTGCTGCCTTGTCGCTGATCGTGGTGCGCACCGGCTTGCCGCGGATCACGCCCCGCAGGCCCATCTGGCGCATCAGCCGCTCCACGGTGCAGCGGGCGACGGCGAAATCCTCCCGCCGCATCTGCCGCCAGACCTTGCGCACGCCATAGACCGCGAAGTTCTCGGCAAACACCCGGGCGATCTGCGGCTTCAGCTCCAGGTCCCGGCGCGCCCGCGCCGACAGCCGGGCGCGATCACGCCGCTGCGCCACGCGCTCACGATAGGTGGATGGGGCGATCGGCAGGACCCTGCAGATCGGCTCGACCCCGTAGACGTCGCGGTGATCGTCCACGAACGCGATCATCGCTTGAACGGGCGGTCGAGCTCCGCCTGGGCAAAATACGCGGACGCCTTGCGCAGGATCTCGTTGGCCTGGCGCAGCTCACGGTTCTCCCGCTCAAGGGCCTTCACCCGCTCGGCCACCTCGCTCGGGACGCCCGCCCGCTTGCCGGCATCGACCTCAGCCTTCTTCACCCACTCGTGCAGGGTCTGCGGCACGCAGCCGATCTTCTCGGCGATCGACACCACGGCCGCCCAGCGCGACGCATGGTCCCGTTCGTGATCCACCACCATCCGCACCGCACGCTCGCGAACCTCAGGTGAAAACTTGTTCGTCGTCTTGCTTGTCATGGCCTCTTCCTCTCAGGAGTTGAGGCCTCCGGCAAACCCGGCGCGGTTCACCCGGTTGGGGATGTCCGATCTTGACCAGCTTTCAAGCGCAACGCATTGGCGACCACGACGATGGATGAGGTTGACATGGCCAGCGCCGCGATCAGGGGTGTCACGTAGCCCAAAATAGCGATCGGTAACGCGATGGCATTGTAGGCGATCGCCAGGGCGAAGTTCTGGCGCACCAGCCGGTCAGCCCCCCGGGCGACAGCCACCGCGATTGGGACAGCGTTCAGATCCGCGCCGAGAAAAACGAAGTCTGCCGCATTGCGACCGATATCGGCGGCCGTCACCGGGGCCATGGAAACATACGCCGTAGCCAGCGCCGGAGCGTCATTGAGGCCGTCGCCGACCATCAATACCTTGCGGCCCCGCGCGGTAAGATCCTCCAACTCGCGGACCTTGTCCCCGGGAAGAAGGCTGGAGGCGTAGTCGCTGATGGACAAAGCCTTTGCCACGGCCGCGACGGCGGCCTCGCCGTCGCCGGAAAGAATCTGAAGGTCGATGCCGGCTGCGCGCAGGGCGCCCATGGTTTTCCTGGCGCCTGGTCGGATCTGCTCCTCGAAGCGGAAGACCGCCTGGCGGCGTCCGTCGCAGCTCAACACCGTCCCCTCCATCGGCGTCGCCCTCGGCCCGGAGAGCGCCCAGTCTGCGCGACCGAGCCGATAGAGATTTCCGTCAAGTCGGCCTTCGATACCGAATCCAGGCTCCTCACGCAGCTCCGATATGGTGGGACCGAAGCCTTGGGACGGCGCTAGCTCCGCCAGAGCGCGTGAATGAGGATGATTCGAATGCGTCCCCAGGACCGCGGCCGCCGCGAGCGACCCAAACGCCACTTCCTCCCGGTTGGCGAGACGCACCTCGCCGGACGTCAGGGTTCCGGTCTTATCGAACACCGCGGTGTCGATCTGCGCCAGGCGCTCGATCCCGGTGCCGTCCTTGAGCATGATGCCGTTGTCGAACAGGCGCCGTGCGGCGACCACCTGGACGATGGGTACGGCAAGCCCGAGGGCGCAGGGGCAGGTGATGATGAGAACCGCGATCGCGATGCTGATTGCGCGATGCCAGTCCCCCGTCGCGGCCATCCAGCCCACAAACGTCAGAAACGCCGCAGCATGGACGAGCGGAGAATAAAGGCTGGCCGCCTTGTCCGCCACGCGGCGATAGCGGGCCCGGCCGTCCTCGGCCGCCTCCATCATCCGCAGCATCTCGGCCAGGAAGGAATCCTGCGCGCGCGCCGCAGCGATCATGGTCAAGGGGCCAGTGAGGTTGAGCGTCCCCGCCTGGAGGTCCGATCCGGGATGAACCGCCTGCGGCGCGCTCTCCCCTGTCGCGATCGAGCAATCCAGCTCGGAGCGGCCCGTCTCGACACGCCCGTCAACGGCAACGCGATCCCCCGCCGCGAGCAAAACGCGCATGCCCGGCTCGATCTCCGCCACGGGCAGATATTCCCGCTCGCCGTCCGGCCACAACACCATCGCCCCGCGTGGCGACATCCGCGCGAGCCCGCGGACCGCCGTGCGCGCCTTCTCCCGCATCAGGTGATCGAGGGTGCGCCCGATCAGCAGGAAAAAGATGAGCGAGGTCGAGGCGTCGAAATAGGCGTGGGGACCCTTATGGATCGTGTCGTAGAGGCTGAGGCCGAAGGCGAGGCTGACGCCGATGGAGATCGGCACGTCCATGTTTGTGCGCCCGCGCCGCAGGGCGCTCCAGGCAGAAGCGAAGAAAATCCGCCCCGAATAGAGTAAGCATGGCAGGGCCAGCGCCGCCGAAATCCAGTGAAAGGCCTGGCGCGTTCCCGCCTCGGCGCCCAACCACACCGAGACCGAGAGCAGCATGATGTTCATCGCCGCGAAGCCGGCGACGGCCAACGCCCGGACCAAGCGCCCGAACTCTGGGTCCTTGCCGGCTTCCTCGGTGTCATACAGATGCGCCGGGAACCCCAGTGCCTGCATCGTTTCGATCACCGGAGGCGGCGTCTCGCCCCGCCACCGGATGCTGGCGCGCCGGGTCGAGAGATTGACCCGCACATGCTCCACACCCGGCACGGCGGCAAGTCCAGCCTCAACCTTGCGGATGCAGCCGGCGCAATGAACGGTCGGGACCGAGAGGTCCGTTTGATAGATTCCATTCTCCAGCGCTCGGCTGGCGAGGCGCAGTTCTTCTGCGGCCACCGCGACCGTGCGCTCGTGCAGCGGCGCGCGATGGGTCATTTGATGGCGCGGTAGCTATGCCAGGCCGCGTGCCCGAGTAGCGGGAAGACCAGGATCAACCCCAAAAGACCAGTCGCGAGGCTGAACAGGAACAGCGCCAGCACCACGGCGCCCCATGCAAACATGACCGGCAGGTTGCTCCAGACCAGCGAGATGCTGGTGCCCATGGCGGTGAAGGCGTCAGTGCGCTCGTCGAGCAACATGGGGATGGCGAACGTACTGATGGCGAAGGCGAAGGCCGCGAACAGACCGCCGGCGACTGTGCCCGTGGCCAGCATGGCCCAGCCGTATGGTGTCGTGAACAGCATCTCGGCCACGTGATCGAGTCCTGGGAAAGGGCGCAGTCCGAAGAACAGCGCGTAAATGATCACCGCGGCGCGCATCCAAACCAGCATCAGAAGGGCAAGGATGGCGCCTGTGAACCAGACCTGCGCTCCGGACGCGGCCCTGACGAAAATCATGCGCGAGAAACTGACGCGATCACCGGCCTCCAGGGCGCGACTCTTCTGGTAGAGGCCGACCGCGATGAACGGGCCGAGCACCAGGAAGCCGGCCAGAGCCGGGAAGAGAATATAGTCGAGTTCTAGCCAGAACAGGCCCCAGACGATCGCGACCGACGCGCCGAACACCGCCAAACCATAGGCCAGGCTCGGCGCCGGATGTCGCCAGAGGTCGCGCCATCCCTGTCCCAGCCAGGTCCACACCGTCGTCATCGGCAGGTTGCGCCGCCTCTGCGCGCCCAGCGGGATGATCGTCTCGGATGTTGTGGTGGTGCTCATCGCGGTTTCCTCAACACGCGGATCCGGCCGCACTATAGGTGCGCGCATCGGCCGCCTGCTTGACGTGCGGCACGCAACCGGGTTGCGATTTCAGCGCCACATAGACCAGGTGCGCATTGGCCCCGATAAGGATGGCGAGCCCAACGACGACGATCAGCAGTGAGATCGAGCGCCAAGGCAGGTTGCGGCCTCGGCCCAAGTGCGTGCTGGACCTCATGGTTCCCGCTCTCCCAGCGTTCCAATGTAGAGCGTCAGAAGCTTGATCTCAGCCGGCGAAAGGCGCTGCGACCAATGCGGCATGTGACCTTGCCGTCCGGAATAGACGGTCGTGTACACAGACTCCGCGTCGCCCCCGTAGATCCAGACCTTGTCGGTAAGATTGGGGGCGCCGGACTCGCGCTTCCCGTGACCGGTCTCGCCGTGACAGGCCACGCAGTTTTCGGCGAACACCGTGCGGCCGACATCAAGCATGGCTTTGTCTTGCGGGTCGAGCGCCTGCCCTGACAGGGACCTGGCGTAGGCTGTCACGGCAAGCACTTGATCACGCGTAAGAATCCCGTCTCGGCCGAAGGCCAGCATCTGCGATATGCGCGTACCGGGCTCGGTCGAATTGATTCCGATGCGGATCGTCTCGGCGATCGTCTCAGGCTCACCGCCCCAGAGCCAGGCGCGGGCCGTCAGATTAGGATAGCCAGGCCCCCCCGTACCATTCACGCCATGGCAGGCCGCGCAGTTGTCGGCGAACAGGGTGTGGCCTGCAGTGCGGACATAGGCCATCAGTTCGGGATCGTGCGCGATCTGGTCGAAGGGTTTTGTCGCGATGCGGTCGGTCCAGCTAGCGCGATCCGCGGCCGCCTCCCCCACCTGCCGCGTTACGGCGGCACGCTGGTCGAATCCCAGGACGCCCTTGGTGTAGCTGCGCCCCGTCGGCCAGGCCGGCATGAGAATCCAATAGACGATGGCAAATAGGCTCGTGGCCGCCAGGAAGAACAGCACCACGCGCGGAATCCGCGTGTTCAGCTCCTCAATGCCGTTCCACTCATGCCCGGTCGTCCGCTCGCCGGTGACGGGATCAAGCTTTTCGTCCGCCATGGTCTAGCTCTCCGGCCGATCGCTTTTGTCGAATATGCTCTTCTTCGCCCGGTCAAAGCGCTTGCGGTTAGAAGGCCAGAGCGCATACGCCAGCACCGCGACCATTAGGCCGATCAGGTAGAACAGGCCCCAACTCTTGGCGAAGCCGACAAGCGCCTGGTGATCCATAGCTTCACTCCGCCGGCGGGGGTTTCTTGCTGTGGGCCGCGTCGGTCAGCCTTCCGAGGACCTGAAGGTATGCGACGAGCGCATCCATCTCCGTCAGGCGGCCGGGCTCGCCATCGAACGCGCGGATGTTGGTCGCCTTGCCGTAGCGCTTGGCGACATCGCTGGACTCCTCGCTGTCGGGGTCGGTCTGACCAAAGAGGTCCTTCGAGGCGTTCGTGATCATCTCGTCGGTATAGGGGACGCCGACCGCCCGCTGCGCCGCGAGATGCTGGCCCATATCGTCGGTTCGCAGTTCGTTGCGCTGCAGCCACCCATACTTGGGCATGACCGATTGTGGGACGACATCGCGCGGATTGACGAGGTGAGCGACATGCCAGCTGTCGGAGTACTTGCCGCCGAGCCGCGCCAGATCCGGGCCTGTGCGCTTCGACCCCCAGAGCATCGGGTGGTCGTATTTGGACTCCACAGCCAGGGAATAGGGCCCGTAGCGCTCCACCTCGTCGCGCAGTGTGCGAACCATCTGGCTATGGCAGGCATAGCAGCCCTCGCGGATGTAGATGTTGCGCCCCGTTAGCTCCAGCGGCGTGTAGACGCGCATGTCGGGCGCGGCTTCCACCGTGTCATCGATCGTGAACAACGGCGCGATTTCGACAAGCCCGCCAATGCTGGCGACCGCGATGATGGCCAGCACGAACCCAATCGCGTTGCGCTCGATCCTGCGGTGAAAAAACTCGCCCATGACGCTCTATTCACCAACCTTGAGGGACGCCCCGGCGGGAGCCAGGAGCGGCGCGTCGGTCTTGCTGTCGGCGATCGCGCCATCGCGCTTGGCTGAGCGGATCGTCATCCACACATTGTAGGAGCCGACAATCGCGCCCAGGAGGAAGAGCAAGCCGCCGAAGGCGCGGGCGATGTAATAAGGGTGCATCGCGACGACGCTTTCCAGGAAGGAATAGGTGAGCGTGCCGTTCTCATTGTAAGTGCGCCACATCAGCCCCTGGATGATGCCTGAGTTCCACATCGCGAAGACGTAGACAATGGTTCCAGACAGCGCCAACCAGAAATGAACCTCTACGAGCTTCGGCGAATACATCCGCTCTTGCTTCCACATCCATGGGGTCAGGGCATAGAGCGATCCGAAGGTGATCATCGCCACCCAGCCGAGCGCGCCAGCGTGGACGTGTCCAATCGTCCAGTCGGTGTAGTGAGACAGGGCGTTGACGGGCCGGATCGCCATGAACGACCCTTCGAAGGTCGACAGACCATAGAAGACCGCCGCCACCATCATGAAGCGCAGCGTCGCGTCGTCCCGAACCTTGTGCCAGGCGCCGTTGAGGGTCGCCAGGGCGTTGCCTGCTGAGGCCCAGGAGGGCACAAGCAGCACCAGCGAGAAGGTCATGCCCAGGTTCTGAACCCAGGTGGGAAGCGCCGTGTAGTGCAGGTGGTGAGACCCCGCCCACATGTACATGAAGGTGATGCCCCAGAAGCTGATGATCGACAGCCGGTAGGAGAAGATCGGCCGGCCGGCCCGCTTGGGAAGATAGTAGTACATCATCCCGAGGAAGCCTGAGGTCAGGAAGAACGCGACCGCGTTGTGCCCGTACCACCACTGGGTCATCGCATCCTGAACGCCGGAGAACAGGGAATAGCTCTTGGCGTGGCCCAGGGAGACCGGCACGGCGAGGTTGTTGACGATGTGGAGGATCGCCACGACTAGGATAAACGCCATGTAGTACCAGTTGGCGACATAGATGTGCGGCTCACGACGCCGCTGCAGCGTCCTGATATAGATCAGGAAATAGACCACCCAGACGATGACCAGCCAGATGTCTGCGTACCACTCGGTCTCGGCGTACTCTTTCGACTGGGTGATCCCCATGAAGTAACCCGTCACCGCCAGGACGCAGAACAGGTTGTAGCCCAGCAGGACAAACCACGGGCTGAGCTGATCGGGCAGCCGTGCACGAGAGGTTCGCTGAAGCACGTGGAAGGACGTGGCGATCAGGGCGTTGCCGCCGAAGCCGAAGACGACGCCCGTGGTGTGGACGGGCCGCAAGCGTCCGAAGCTCGCCCACGCCGCGTCGAAGGTCAGGTCGGGCCAGGCCAACAGGGCGGCGACCCATACGCCCATCGCCATGGCGAAGACCGCCCAGATCATGGTCAGGACGATGCCGACCTTGGTCGGATCGTCGTAGTATTCCGAGAGCCGTTCTTCAGGCGGCTCGGGAGCATAGTAGCGCCCGATGACCCCGAATATTAGGACGAGGCTGGCCGCAAGGATGATGAAGCCATGCACCCCTAGCGGATCTGCATGTCCAGCGATCCCCAGCGCGAGCCCGGCGACGCCCAGGATGGCGAGCAGCAACAGCGCCAGTTGGCGTTCGCCTACCGTTAGCCCCGCAATCATTAGATTCCTCATCCCGCGTGCATTTCGGCGGGCGAACCGCCTCGCGCCCAGCATCCCTTTCGGCGTGCCAAACTTTGAAAGAAGTATTCAAAATATTAGTTTTCGTCAATGTGACTGGCCCAACGTTCTCCATGATTGGGCTTGAAACGATGGCGCGAACGTCGCTGGGGTCGAGGAGTGGAAGGGATATATGTGCCGAGCCAACAAACGACCAAGACGGCGAGCGTGAGCAGAAGGCTTAACGCAATTTACGGACCTTGCTGAAGGCCGCGAAATTCGAGTTGGCGACAAGCTGTTCGGCGGCGGAAGCCAAAGCCAGGGCCCCTCGCCCGTTCGCTCCGCCGCCCGGGTTAGGCGAGACGACGGTTAAAGGGCACTCCAAATTTCGGCGTGTAATTACCTGGAGACAAGCCAATGCTAACGCGCGTTCAATCCAGGAATCTTGATGTTTAAGGCGGCAATGATCCGCTCGTGGGAGGCGCGGGCGGTAAGCCGTTACGCAATGTCTTCGCGCGCGGCGCTGTGTCTTTCACAAACCCAAAATCCGCTGCTCCGCCGGGACCTGGACCGTCAGGCCATCGCAGAGATCATTGATCCGTACCTGACATGAAAGCCTCGAGCGTCCGTCCACCTCCTCGGCGAAGTCCAACATGGATTCCTCCATCGGACCTGGCGGGCCGAGCACCGAATGCCAGCGAGGGTCGATAAAGACGTGGCAGGTGACACATGCGCAGTTTCCGCGGCATTTGGCGTCGATGCCTTTCACGCTGGCTCGGAGCGCGGCCTCCATGAGCGACATCCCAGCCCGCGCCCGAACGATCATTTTGGATCCGTCGGCTTGGACAAAGGTGATGGTCGAGGTCTGCGGCGCGCCTTCGATCACGCAAATATCTTCCATCCCACATAAACTGCGAGCACGGCGATCCCCGAGCACAGCAGCATGTTGACGAGCATCCGCATCATCCCGCGCTCGTGTTCGTTGGTGAGGCCGATATGATCGCAGACCGCGTTCGCGGGCCGCATCAGCAGTTGAAGCAAGCTCATGGTCCTCACCGCGTTCGATCCCCCGGTTCGGCGCCCTGGCGTGACGGACGCAAGTCGAAGCTGGTCCCGGGCGGCGAAAAGCGGCCCCCAAATCCGAGAGACAGAAGCCACAACACCTTGAGCGCCTCAGCGGCGATATAGACCGTGTGCAACTGGGAGGGCGGCAGCGGAGACTGCCCGTGCTGAATTGCGAGCACCCGCAGGTCCAGGGACGGTATCAGCCAGAACGTCTGGGCGAGGACCACAGCGCCCGGTCCCAGGAGCGCCAAATACCAGCGTCTGCGTAGGGTGGACCAGCGGCCCAGCACGACAAGGCCGACGAGCAGGGCCAGTTCCACCCCGTTGTAGATCCGGAACGTGTGTTGGCCGACGTCCAAGGCTACCGGCAGGCTGAGCGACGAGGCAAGGAATTTTGCAGGGGTCGCGAGAAACGCCACGCCAATAGAAAGACCAGCCCAAAGCAGACAGAGCCTGGCGCCAAACCGCTCGATCCTGCGTGGACGCGGGAAGCTCATGACTGAACGGGCTCACGTCTGTGGAACTCGACAAAAAACCGGACCGCGCCCTGCGGTTCGACCGCATGCTGAATAGTCGGCTCGACAACGCCTGGGGCCGTCTCAGGCGTCAGTGTGGTCTCCGAGGCGGGGCGGCGCGGGTCCACGATCCGATACCGCAAACGACCCGACAAGACGTGAATCAACGCCCAAGTCCCATCCTTAGTCGTGTGGGCCTTGAGCAAGGCTGGCGGCACGGTCGCCTCCGTGAACTCGGGTGTTCGGCTGTAAGCGTGGACCTCGGCTGGCAGGGTCATGGGGCGCGTCCTTCGCCGTTCGAAGACAGCGAAGGAGCTTCCCCTCCAACGGGGGGAAGCTCGCCACGGCCGGCGGCGATGCCAAGTTGCAAACTTTGGGCGATCATTACAGATTTCGCGACAAAGAGCGCCGCCGCCTGCGGCGGGCACACCTCAGCGGTCGTCTGCCGGAACACGTGTAGCCAGCGGGCGAAATGGGTCGCACGCAGATCGGGGATCCGCGCGTGGGCGGCCATCGGCGTGCCTTTGAACCGGCCCGTCATCAGCAGCACTGACGACCAGAAATCGCACATCTTGGCGAGATGCTCGTCCCAGTCGACGACGACGCGATTGAAAATGGGACCAAGGGCCGGGTCAGCGCGGATTTTTCCGTAAAACCCATGCACCAGGTCGTGGATCATCTGTTCTGTGACGCCTACGGCGACGCCGGGACCAACGCGGAGACGAGTGCTCATGGAAGCCTAGCCATTCTCAAAGAAGTATTATGCATACATCTTCGAGATTGGCTAGACGCATCCGCGGAATAGCGCATGAGCGCGAGACGCCGATCGCACGCAGCTGACACGGAGACGACGAATTTGACGTCGTTTGGAGGGCGCTTCCTCGCGGTGCACCGAAGTGGCGCTTAGCCCTTCATCACGACCTGCCGCTGTGAGATTTCGTTGTCGGCGTCAAGGTCGACTGTAGCCCCCGTGCAAAAAGTTCGCGCAGGACTTCACCATTGTCGACAAGATCGGCGAGGCTGTATCCATCGAGGACCGCCAGGAACGCGGCGCGCGCCTCGTGCAAAGCGTGACGCAGCCTGCAGGCTGGCGTGATTACACAGGCGGAATTTGTCGGCTCAAAGCAAGGCACCAGCGCTAAGTCCGGTTCAGTGCGCCGCACCACCTCGCCAAGGTTGACCTCATTGGCAGGCCGGCGCAGACGCATCCCGCCGCTCTGGCCGCGTACGGTTTCAATATAACCTGCGACGCCCAGCTGGTGCACGACCTTCATCACGTGGTTTTTGGAGATGCCGTAGCTCGACGCGATCTGTCCTATCGTCGGCCGATGGTCGGGATGCAACGCGACGTACATCAGCACCCGTAACGAATAGTCCGTGTAAACTGTCAGACGCATCGTCGCCTTGCTGCGGCTCGCCGCTTCGTTAAGCCCTCAAGGATTGCTCTAGCACAAATTCGCAGGCAACGGCCGGCCGCCGTGATGGTGTGGACGACGTCCGCCTGACCGGGTCCGATGGTGATGGCATCCAGGCGCGATAGAAGCACCGCTGGTGTTATCTACAGAGGCTTTGGAAATTGGCGGATCGGTAGGCGAACTTGTCGATGCCATGATCGATGTCATATCCCGCCGATAGGGCGAGATCAGCCTGGCGTCTTTGCAACTCCACCTGCCAAAGGTCCTGTTCAGCGAGGGCGGAGGTCCGATAACTCGGGAGTCTATTTTGCTTCGCGCAGCTTTTCGCGGCGCTCTCCCCTTTAGGGGTTTGATGATTTGGACGTGCTTGCACCATGGAAGGAGGTGGACGTCGCCCGCTGCCAGCTGGCAGCGTAGAAACCTTCGTCGCGTCCGGCATCGACCAGCAATGCGCCGGGCTTCATAAAGGTGTGCAGCTGATCAAACTGTTTGATCTCAGTGGCGCTCACCCGTCGCACCAAATGCTGCGGACCGAGGTCATCGGGATGATCCAGGCCGGCGGCCGCCAACATGTCGGCCAAGGCGCGCAGCGTCAGACGGTGGAAGTTATAGACTCGCTCGGCTTTGTCGGGGACCACGAGGGCGGCCTGCCGGCCCTTGTCCTGGGTTGCGATGCCGGTTGGGCAGCGGTTGGTGTCGCAACTGACCGACTGTACGCACCCCAGGGCGAACATGAACCCGCGGGCCGCGTTGACCCAATCGGCGCCGATGGCCAGAACGCTGGCGATATCGAACGCGCTGACGATCTTCCCGGCGGCTCCGATCCGAACCCTGTCGCGCAAACCCGCCCCCACCAGCACGTTGTGGACGAACAGCAGGCCTTCACGCATTGGGGTGCCGATATGGTCGCTAAACTCCGTTGGCGCGGCGCCGGTGCCGCCTTCGGCTCCATCCACCACAATGAAGTCGGGGGTGATGCCGGTCTCGAGCATCGCCTTGACGATCCCCATGAACTCCCAAGGCAGACCGACGCACAGCTTGAAACCGAGAGGCTTGCCGCCGGAGAGCGATCGCAGGTCGGATATGAAATGCATCAGCTCGATCGGCGTCGAAAACGCGCTGTGGCGTGATGGCGAGACGCAATCGGTCCCGAGCGGCACGCCACGCGTGGCGGCGATTTCGGGTGTCACCTTGGCCGCCGGGAGTACGCCTCCGTGACCGGGCTTGGCGCCTTGACTCAGCTTGATCTCAATCATCTTCACCGCATCCAGACCGGCTTGCGCGGCGAACCTGTCGCGGTCGAACGCGCCGTCTGCGGCGCGGCAGCCGAAGTAGCCGCTGCCCAGCTCCCAAACCAGGTCGCCACCGGCCTCCAGGTGATAGGGCGAAATACTCCCTTCGCCCGTGTCGTGGCTGAAGCCACCCTTCTTCGCGCCCGCATTGAGGGCTCGAATGGCGTTGGCGCTCAATGAGCCGAAACTCATCGCGGATATGTTGAAGACCGACGCCGAATAGGGCTTCGCGCACTGCGCCCCGCCTATCGTGATGCGGAACGTCGAGGGGTCGGCCGCCATCGAGGGGACCATCGAGTGGCCGACGAACTCGTAGCCGTCGCGGTAAACGTCGAGCAGCGTCCCGAACGGGTGTTCGCCCGCTTCACCCTTGGCGCGTTGGTAGACAAGAGAGCGCTGGCTGCGGGAGAACGGCGCAGCGTCCTGATCGGCTTCCAACAGATACTGGCGGATCTCAGGGCGCACATATTCGGCGATCCAACGGATATGTCCGATGACCGGGTAGTTGCGCTGGATGGAGTGGCGTCGTTGCAATCGGTCGTGCACGCCGAGAACCGACAGGGTGCCGAACACCGCGGCCGGTCCCCATAGCCAGGGCCAATGCCGGACCATGAGCGTGCAGACGATGAAGAGCGTCACGCACAGGGCAAACGCCGTATATCGACTCGGAGCGTTCACGCCACGATACGCCCAGGACCGGCCGATTCAACCGAACCGATGAGGACGACCAGATGAGGCCGCTTGCTTGCAGGACGGGGCATGGTGCGACGACCTATCACGGCGCGTCCCCTTGCGTGACCTCCAAGACCTTGATCGCCCGCAGTTGGCCGTCAGGGCCGGCCCATCTAAAGATCGCGCCGGCCGCAAGGCCCACCAAAGCCCCGCCAATAGGGCTGAACAAGGAGACGTCGTTCTCCTCTCCGTTCTCGGCCCCGGGACGCACCAGGCGTATACGACGCTGGCGCTTGGTCCTCAGGTCCTTGTAGACGACTGAGGACTCCAGGCGGACAAAATCGCTGACGTCGGTTTCATCTGCGACCCGCAGACGGTCGAACTCCTCAAGAAAGAGCTCGGCTTCAGGGGCGGTTTGGCGCGCTTTTGACGCGATGCGCCACAACTCTGGCAAGTCGGATCGACGGACATAAACCGGCGGCCGGGCAAACATGGTGTCATTCAGCTCAGGCATTTTATGATCCTTCGTGGTCCTTGGCGCGCGATGGCGGGCATAGGAGCCGGTCATCGCCGGCGAAGCGGCGCAGAAGATCCGCGAGCTCCGGTTCATGGACGAGGCTGGCTCCATAGGTCGGTGAACACCATCGCAGGACACGCTGCCCTTTCTCTCGAAAGTCCGTCTTGAAGCCCTCGACGTTGAGCGCAAAGACCATGACCCGGCACGGCACCGATCGGCCGTCTTTCAAACCCTTCAGGTAGTCGTAGCCACCCAGGGGGTCTGGGGGATCGATCCGACCCAAAACGCCAGCCTCCTCCATAGCCTCGCGCGCGGCGGCTTCGGCGCCGGTTTCGGCGCCATCTGGCCAACCCTTGGGCAGCACCCAGCGGCCTGTTCCGCGTGAGGTGATCAGGAGCGTACTGAGGCGGCCTTGCTCATCGACGCAGTAGGGCAAGGCGGCGTACTGCCGTCGTGGGTCAGTGCAGCTGTTCATGCCGACCCCTGCGTGCCTGGCCGCCGTGCGCCAGACGCGATGGCGCGCGCTTGGCGCGCCCGTCTCAGGTCGATTGGAAACGGTCGGGCGGAATGGCGGGCCTTGCCCGGCCATGCGGCCCTCGGGCCTTCGAGGCCAAGCCTCTTCTGGCCTATGGCGGGCCGAGCCCGGACATTGGAAATTGACATGTGTGTCCCACAGTGCGGCGCAACGCCTCACAGATTTCAACTGGAATGAAGAGTGGTTGTGTGAGCCGCCTCGGACTCACGGCGCTGGCCGTAGAGAGTCCGAGGCTAGTCGGGCGCGGCGTTGCTGCGCGTATATTTTGGCTCGAAGGCCAGTTTGGCGATTTTGCACATGACGCCACCAGGATAGCCTGGGACCGCGCGAAGTCAAACCGGCGAAGGCACCCCAGGACCTGACGTTGACTTCCTCCCAGGAAGCGCCATCTTCCTGATATGCGAACTTCGCCTCCTCAGTCGCGTCGCCTGTGCCACGCCTGCCGCCTCGTCAAGGGCGGCGCTCCCCGAGCCTAGTTCCTCCCGAACTCGGTTCGGGGCGACGTCAGGCGCGTTGTCGCCTGCAATCTGGTCGCAATCCCCCATCCTGATCGCATGCCGTCGCCTCTATGCGACGCCGTTGACGCGCGGGCGGGGTCACAAGGAGATAATCCATGGCTCAGAGCCTCTGGGATCATCATCGTCGCCTCGACGACATCGAACGCGTGATTGACGTCTTGCGGGGGATCGTTGCCGCCGATCCGAAGCATCATCCCGCTCTGCGGGAGGCTGTCCATAAGCTCAATGTCCAGGGCGCGAAGGGCGCCGCGCAGTTGCTCACCGGCGACCGCGTTCTGGCGCCCTACCGGCGTTAGGGTGATGACCATGCACGACGCCCTTCCCGAGGTTGGCGCACGCCAACCGCCCATCGCCTTGCGGCGGAGCGATCACCAAGCGCTGCTGGCCATCGCCTATGGCGGTCTTCTGAAGGACACCCGCAGCGCGGGGTCTCTCCTCGAAGAGGTCTGCCGCGCCGAGCTGATGTCCGACGACGCCGTCACGACAACAGTGGCGCTTTGGTCGCGTGTCCTCTTCTTCGATGGACGTTCCGACACGCCGCAGCTGATCACTCTCGTCCCCCCGGAGGCCGCGTCGCCCGCCGAAGGGCGAGCCTCGGTGCTTAGCCCCGTCGGCGCGGCTCTCATCGGCCTCTCCAAAGGCCAGCATATCCGCCGCCCGGACCGCCACGGCGGCGAGCTTAGCCTGACCGTCGTGGATATCCTTCCGCCTGATCACACGCCTGGAGAACGCCAATGACCGAACCTGAGGCCAGCCCGCGTCCGGATCCGGCGCCGCTTGGCGCGCCGGCGAAAGGCCCGTCCCTGACGCCCAACGTCGTGCCGTTTCGCCGGCCGGCGCCTTCCCCCTCGCCCGCGCCGGCAAGACCGCCGGACGGCCCCTCTTCCCCCAACGCGGCCTAAGAGTCGCAGCAGGACGTCACAATGCTCTCTCAAACCACGACGCCAAACAGGGCGCCCGCCGTCTATATGACCCGCGCCGACTACGAAAAGCTGAGCCGCCGCGCTGACGCCTTGAGCCACACCCTGGTTGGACAGTCGCTTCAGACCGAGTTGGAACGCGCGATCATGGCGCCGGTCCGCAGCGCGCGCGCCTTCGTGCGGCTCGGCACGACGGTCACTTACGAAGATCTGGCGAGTGGGAGCGTGCGGCGGCTGCAGCTGTGCCTGCCCGAAGACGCCAGTTTGGACGACCAGAAGCTCTCCGTCCTGACGCCCGTCGGCGCGGCCCTGATCGGGGCCAGCGTCGGGCAGGTCCTGCACTACGCCGTGGCGGACGGTCGGAACCGCCGTCTGCGCGTGCTTGAGGTCGACCATGCCGCCTGAGCTCCCATGGGATCCTGTTGATATCCTCATCTCGACGGCGGCGGCCACAGCGGTCGCCGAAGTCCAGGACGCCCTTAGGAACCATGCGTCCCAACTTGGCCGATCAGGCATCATCGCCACGCTGCGCGCCCAATCGCGCGAGCTGGCTCAGTCAAGCTTTGGTCGCGATCAGATCAGGAGCCTCGCCTTTGACGTCGCGGCTGACGACGTCGCTTGGGGCCGGGCGCCGTTGACCCAATGGCGCACTTTCGCCTTGGACGCGACGGCCATTCCTGACGAAGTGCGAGGCCAGTTGCGCGCGGCGCTGCCAGAGGCGGACGAGGCGGTCGGCCGTGAGATCGCTCATGAAATTGAACGCGAAGCGCTTTCAAAAGGCGATGCCTTCGACGCTATTGGCGCTCTGGCCGGTGAACTGATCTCGGCGGCAGAGCTTCAGGCGGCATTATGGGATGACCCCCGCATTGCCGCCACGCCCGACACTCGCAGCAAGATGCGCGCGTCGGTGGAGCCTTTGCGGCGACGGGCCGATGCATTCCGGATCAGCGCCCGCCCTGCGGCGGTCTCGTCCCCCAAAACGCCGCCGACCGGCCTGTGGCGCAGACTCCTTGCGCTGCGTTGATGGCGTACATGCGCGCCATCGCGACCGACAACGTCCTGTCCGGCGAGTTGCGTCCACTCATCTGGGTGAGCCGCACTCTCCCTGCGGCGCGCGAGAGCGCTGCCCTGCTGACGCTCCGCGGCTTCGACACCCTTGTCGCGCCGTTGCTGACCGTTGAGGGCCTGCAAACATCCGTTGAACTCCGGCGAGTGCGTTCTTTGGTCTTCACAAGCCGCCACGGCGTGGCCGCCTTCATCAATCATACGACGGCAAGACACTACAGGGTCTTCGCGGTGGGTGACGCGACCGCCGCTGCGGCCCGAGCGGCCGGATTTCGGAACGTATTGTCCGCTGCCGGCGACGTCGGGGACCTGCGCCGGCTGTTGCTGGGCAAAGGGCGACGCGATGGCGCGATTCTTCGCGTCGGCGCCGAAGAGCCTGCCGGGGCCCTCATAAAGGACCTTGCCGAAAGCGGCTTCGAGGTGGCCGAATGGTCCGTTTATCGCACCTTGCCAACCAATCCCCAGGACATCCTATCCATCGTCGGAACCTGCAGGAGAGCGATTGATGCGGTGCTGATCTACTCGCCGAAGGCCGCGCGGCAGTGCGCAGGGCTCCTTCAAAGCCGACGCCTTACCCTGGACGGCGTGATCTGCATTTCGCAGGCTGCCGCGGTCGAATTTGGCGGACTGGACGAGATTCGTCTGCGCGTCGCCGAACGCCCGAACGAAGCCTCGATGTTTGAGGCCTTGCAGGGGTCTGGTGGATGCTTGCGGCCGTTCAGCTGAAAAGCCAGCCCGCGAGTAAGATCGCCAGGCCGGTGATAAGGATGACCGTGAGCGCCACTCGCGTCTTGCGGCGAGATCGCCGGGAAACAAAGCCCTTCCGCATATAGGCCATAGGCCGCGGTTGATGGGCTTCACTCCCCGTAATGTTGTGCTTGCCGAACTGCCTACGCACCGGGCAGATCACCCTTGGGCGCGGATGGGGCACGAACGGGATGCGACCGTCCGAGGTAGATTACCTCCTCCGCATAGACCCACCCGTCCCACACCCGTCCGCAGCCGCACGTCTTGTCGATCCGTTCGCCACATCGTGGACAGGCGAACTGAGCTTCCTCGCGAGGTTCGCGAGACGAGGCGAGGGTCATATTTGGTTCTCCAAGCGTGCTCAGCGGCGGGGGATAGATAGAGTCGAAGCCGCTCCCTCGGTGAGCACCGAGGGAGCGTAACCGGCCCCGTGGGTTAGGGGCCTACTTCGCGCCGGTGGGGGACCCGGCGCGAGATTGGACAAGGGCGCCAAGGCCCCCCGTCTGCAGGGGGCTGGCTTTCGGCTGCTTCGGCTTTCTTGGTTCTCGATTGCCGGTTCGGTTCTTCTTAGACATCTGCCTATCCCAAACCTGTGCGCCAGGCGCAGAACCGCCTCGACGGACGCGGAAGTCATGCATCGGGCGACAGGTTGCTGTTGATGAAAGAGAGCTCACGCAAGAGTTCGCGAGCATTCGTCAATATATCGACGCTATCCCTGGCTCCTGAACGCGAACGCGTTGGCTTGGAGCCAGGGTTAGGAGCCTGGGATCAGGCAGATGGGCCGACGATCAGCCAAGGCGCAGACATGGTACTGCATGGCCTCATCTTGGCCGAACCAGCCAGGAAGTCAAACCAGACCTGAAACGGCTTCACCCGCTTGCGCGTTGCTGCACGCTTGGCTGAATTCACGGGGGTTCAATTTCCTTCGGGGCCGAGCGTTCGTAAGTCCCAATCCCTAAGTCGCAAGGTCCTCAGAGGCCATCAGCTCACGGATGAGCGCCAGATGACGAGACATGATTTTTGAGGCTGCCGCACTGTCGCGCGCGGCTATGGCGTCAACGATCTCCAGATGGAGGTCGCCATGTCGCAGGCTGTATTCCCGCTCCCGCGCATGGCGGAATGCCGCGTCATGCCGGCGCTGCCACCGCGAGCGTCCCCTTACCGACGACAGCAGGCCTAGGATAGCCGCCAGCAAGCGGTTGTCGGTCGCCGCGGCAATAGCTTTGTGAAAGGCTTCGTCGGCGACTTCGTAGGCTCGCCAGTCTGCGGCCTCGCGGGTCTGGCGCGCCAGCGTCCTCATGTGCGCGATATTGGCATCCGTGGCTATGGCGGCCGCCGCGCCGGCGACTGCCGGCTCTATAACCAGGCGTGCATCCATCAAATCCGCGGGGCTTGCTTGATCGAAGAGCACGCCCGGCTTGATCGGTTCGCTCGCCGGACGGGGCCCGACGAAGGTTCCTTGGCCGACGTGGCGCCAAACGAGGCCTTCCCGCTCGAGAGCATCCAAGGCTGACCGAATGGTCTCGCGACTACAGACAAGCTCGCGCGCCAGCGCACGCTCAGGACTAACGCGCTCGCCTGGTGGAAGCGGCTTCAGGCGCCTCCGCAACACGGCCGCCACCTTTTTTGTCGCGTTGGCCGTCGGCGTCTGCGTCATCTGCATCTAGACCAATTCTCAGACCAATCTCTGGCCAGCGTAACCTCGCGGCGTCGATAGCGACAGTCGCGATGGGAGGCTCTGATGCGCAAGGGAAGGTTTGATCCGTTCATGGCCGCCATGCTGTTGGCTGTGGCCGCGGCCTCAGTATGGCCGGCCGCAGGACTTGGCCAGGCTCGATTGGACGTCGCCAGCACGATCGCCGTCAGCCTGCTCTTCTTCTTTCACGGCGCGGTGCTGTCGCCACGGGAGATCCGGCAAGGGGCGGGGCAGTGGCGGCTGCATCTTTTCATCTTTGCGGTGACCTTTGCGGTCTTTCCTCTCCTCACCCTTCCCATCGGGCTCGTTTCAGACCGCTGGTTGCCCCGGGATTTGGCGATAGGCTTCCTCTATCTGGGGGCCCTCCCCTCCGCCGTGTCATCGTCGATAGCGTTCACATCCGTGGCCCGCGGCAATATCCCAGGGGCTGTCTGCAGTGCGGCTGCATCCAATGTCTTCGGCCTTCTCCTGACACCTCTGCTGGTTAGCTTGTTGCTGCAGGCCAATGCCGCGGAGACATTCGACCTTGCGAGCGCGGCGCGCGAGGTCGTGCTCGAGCTTCTTGCCCCCTTTGCGGCGGGCCAAATCTGCCGCCGCTTCGCTCTCTCAGCGATCGCGCGCCATAAACGCTGCCTAGAGCAATACGATCAGGCCGTGATCGTCCTGGTCATCTACGCCGCCTTCTCGCGCTCCGTGGTCGAGGGGCTCTGGAGCAAGCTGCCCCCGACTCTGCTGATCGTCACCCTCTGTCTTTGCATTATCCTGTTGGCCGTCGTCCTGGTGTTGACCGCGGCGGGCGCAAAGTTGCTCGGTTTTACCCGTGAAGACGAGATTGCCGCGGTGTTTTGCGGATCGAAGAAAAGCCTCGCCTCGGGCCTACCGCTGGCCCAGGTCTTGTTCGCCGGGGCGCCGGGCTTTGGCCTGATCATCCTGCCGATCATGATCTACAATCAGGTGCAAATCCTTGTGGGCGCGGCGCTCGCGCGCCGGTACGCCAACAATGGACCGCAGAGACACGACGGCCCGCTCCAGTCAAAATCTGGCGCAAACTGATGACGAGTACACGGCCGATCTCCAGCGCTTTCCAGCGCCTGTCATGGCCCCTGACGAAAGGCTAAGAAAACCTGGAAGGTCGGGGCGCGCCGCCTCTTGTAAGACCCGCATCGGGCGACCTAGCGCCAATGACATTGAGCCCGATTTTGACTTCGCGTTTGCGATCTTTCCGACTGTTTTCTCCCATTCTCGCCGGGGCAACGCTCAGGGACAGGGTGGTCGCGGCGCTTGGCGCTGCGATCTGTCTCTTAGCGACGGCGCTGCTTTGCGCCCGCACGCCTTACCCTGTCGCCGGCGTTCCGCTTCTCGTCGCGCCGATGGGCGCTTCTGCGGTTCTCCTGTTTGCGGTGCCTGCCAGCCCGCTCGCGCAACCCTGGTCGATCTTTGGGGGAAACGTCATCTCCGCTATCGTTGGTGTCGTCGCGGTCCACTGGCTGGGCCATTCAGCCCTTGCCCTGGCCACAGCCGTCGGCGCCGCCATCCTGGCGATGTCTATTTTACGTTGCCTGCATCCTCCCGGCGGCGCCGTCGCGATGACCGTGGTCCTCGGAGGCCCTGCAATCTCGAGCGCCGGGTTTGCGTTTCCGTTTGCGACCGTGGGGGCGGAGTCCATCGTCCTCATCATCGCCGGGTGGCTCTTTCACCGGGTGTCAGGCCATTCCTATCCTCACCGCCTGAAGTCCTCGGTCATCTTGGGCGACGCGCCGCACCATCTTCACCGACAGGATATCAGCCAGGCGCTGGCGGACGTTGGAGAAGCCTTCGACGTTTCAGAGGCCGACCTGGAAATCCTGCTCGAGCGCGCTGAACATTACGCGCGGCTGCGCAGCACGCCGACGCAGTCAGGACGTCCCAAGGCCCGACAAGCTTAGCCCTGCCAGCCGCGAGACGGCGGGGGCACCATGCGTTCGGTCAAGCCTGACGGCGGCGCCGACGTCGTTTGACTTTTGCTCGGGTTCGGACGTGAATGGTCGCATGATCCTGCGATCGACCTTTCGGCGCTTTTGCCATCACGGCGGCAGCCACCTCGCAGGCCACTAGCCCCGGATTCCTTGCGCGCGTCGCGGTTCCGGGGGTCTTCCCAAATTCAGATGCCGTCACGGCTTTCGCCACGGCACATCCCATTCAATATTCGGAGTATCGTCATGGCCCGCCAGGCTGAGTCAAAGTCTCGACCGCCCATTATCTTGCGTGAAACAGATGCGGACCGGCTGTCGAATCTGGCTTCCCAGATGGAAGGCGGTGCGTCGCAAGCCGCAAACCTACTGCTCGACGAGATCGAGCGCGCCGAGGTTCGCCCCGATCATCTCGTTCCGGATACGACCGTCGGCATGCTTTCGATCGTGGAGTTCGTCGATGAAGCCCATAATCAGGCTCGTAAGGTCACGCTCGTTTATCCGAGTGACGCCGACATCGTCTTTGGTCGCGTTTCCATCCTGACCCCGGTCGGGGCAGGGTTGATCGGCCTTTCCCCAGGCCAGACCATCGACTGGCCAGACCGTGACGGCCAAAAGCGGACGCTGCGCATTCTGAGCGTCGCTCGTGGCCCAATTGACCCTCAAAACTGACCCGGCTCGACGTGGCCGGCGCGGCAATACCGCTATTCTGGCCAAAGCGATCGAGTCGGCCACTGAAGAGGCCCGCTGGCAGGCGTTCGATCTGCTGTCGCGACGCGGACCGGAAACTGCACTGGATCTCCTGCGCGGCCGATCTGCGGAGTTGGCCCTTTCGGCTGCGGGCCAAAACCAGCTTCTAAGCTTAGCGCTCGATCAAACGGCGGCGTCCCTAGAGCGTGGTGGCGATGTCTCCTCGGTGAACCTCAAGCCGCTCCTCTCGCTCAGCCCACTTCCGGAGGCCACCGCGGCTCAGACCACGCACGAGGCGACGAGGCTCATCGCGGATGACGCCGCAGTCCTTCGCGAAGCTGTGAGGAGTCTTTTTGACCTGGCTAGCGACCCGCTGTGCCCGGCCTCCGCGGTCTCTGATCGACTTTACGAACAGGCGAGACTGAATGAGGCGTGCTGGCGTGAAGCCCGCCTCCCCGCATCTGGCGTCACCCGTGCGCTCATGTTGGCCGCCGTCCCCGCATTGGATGGAGAGGCTGTTCGAATGCGCCGTCGCTCCCCTTGGCTTTCACGTCTTTTCGGGACGTTTCAACGATAGGCCGCCGATACAGCGCGCCAGACCAGCTGACGCAAATGCGAATCAACAGCCCACACAACTCGGGCATATGCCCCAAAGTCGCCCTTTATCGGTTCGAAACATACTAGCAACACGGGGGAAACGTGCGCGCTTGCCTGCTCGATTCAGGCCGCTAAGCGTGGCCGGAAGCTCGCCTCTCAAGGTTGTAGCTTTGCTAGAGAAAAAACCCTAATCGCACCTTTTTAGTCAAAAACGCCCTTGACCTCGCCTATTCCGCGACTCACGGTTGTGACGCCCGGCAAAGGCGGGCGGACGCAATCAAGGGTCAGCTGCGATGAAAAACGCCGGTTCTAGCCAAGCTCGGGGGCGCGCTTCGACCGCCCTGGCCCTCCTCGCCGGCGCGGCAGTCTTCCTAGCGGTAAGCCCGGCTTGGGCCGCTGGCGCGGGAACCGCCATGCCCTGGGAAGGCCCGCTCGACACCATCATGCAGTCGCTGTCGGGACCGGTCGCCAAGGCCGTTGGCATCATCGCAATCGTCCTCACCGGTCTGGGATTTGCCTTCGCTGAAGGTGGGTCGGCCCTGCGCAAAGGGATCGGCATTGTCTTCGGTCTGGCGATCGCTTTCACGGCAACGACCTTCATCTCGACCTTCTTCAACATGACCGCTGGGGCGGCGTTCTGATGGCCCGGTCCGACGTCGAAGGCTTTGAGATCGCCTTCCACAGCTCGCTGTCGGAGCCGGTGACGATCGCCGGCGTGCCGCGCATGATCGCGGTGCTCAACGGCACCCTGACCGCCGTCCTGGCCCTAGGCCTGCAGGTCCCTCTGATCGGTATTCCGCTCGGCCTCGCCATTCACGGCGCCTGCTACTGGCTGAACAAACGCGACCCCTACTTCTTCGACGCGCTCGGCCGCCACATTCGCCAAAAGCCCTACCTGGACGCCTGACATGCGCGCTCGGCCCCACCCCTCCCCGCTTTTGGTCTCCTAGAGGTTCGCCGTGCTGTACCTGCGTGAGTACCGGCCCAAGGCTGATCGCCTATTCGACCACCTTCCCTGGGTAGCCCTCATCGGGCCGGGGCTGGTGCTCAACAAGGACGGCAGCTTTCAGAAGACCCTGGCCTTCCGCGGCCCCGACCTCGCCAGCGCCACGGACGCCGGTCTGGTCGCGACCCGCGCCCAGCTCAACAATGCCTTGCGTCGCCTGGGGTCACGCTGGTGCCTGCACATCGAGGCCGTCCGCGCGCAATCTCAGACCTATCCCACAAGCCAGTTTCCAGACCCCGTTTCGGACCTGGTCGATGAAGAGCGCCGCGAGGGCTTCGAGGCGCAGGAGCGTCACTTCGAGAGCCGCTACTTCCTGACCTTCACCTACCTGCCGCCGGAAGAGGCGATCTCGACGGCCGAGAGCCTCCTGCTCGAAAACGCCCCGTCTGGACGCGGCGCCGAGGGGATGTACCGCGCGGCGCTGAGCGACTTCCTCAGCACGGTCCACCAGATCGCCGACATCCTGACCGCGATCATGCCGGAAGTCGCAGAACTGACCGACGATGAGACCCTGACCTATCTGCACAGCTGCATCTCGACCAAGCGCCATACGGTCGCCACGCCTGAGACCCCGGCCTACCTCGACGCCTTCCTCACCGACGACGATTTCCAGGGCGGCCTGCTGCCCCGCCTCGGGGGCCAGTACCTGCGCACTCTCTCGGTTCGGGCCTACCCGACCACCTCGTGCCCCGGCCTGCTCGACCGGCTCAATGAGCTGGGCATCAGCTATCGCTGGGTTTGCCGGTATCTGCCGCTGGACAAGGAAGACGCGCGCAAGGCCGTGACCACGGTCCGTAAGCGCTGGTTCGCCAAGCGCAAGGGCGTGATGGCGCTCCTAAAGGAGGCGATCACACGCGAGCCGTCCCTGCTGGAAGATCCGGACGCGGCGGCGAAGTCCGTCGACGCCGATGCGGCCCTGGCCATTCTCGGGGGTGACTACGCCTCGATCGGCTACTTCACCCCGACCGTCACCCTGATGGACGCGGATCCAGACCGCCTGGCGAACCGCGTCAGAGAGGTCGAAGGCGCGATCAACCGGGCGGGCTTCGTCTGCAAGGTCGAGGACGTCAACGCCGTCGAGGCCTGGATCGGCAGCCTGCCGGGCCAAGCCTATGCCGATCTGCGTCGGCCCTTGGTGTCGTCGCTGAACCTCTGCGACATGATGCCGATGTCGGCGATCTGGCCTGGCCCGACGATCAACACCCACCTGTCGGCCGAATGCCAGAAGCGCGGCCATCCTGGCCTTCAGCCGGCTCTGTTGGTCACCCGCACCGCCGGCACCACGCCGTTCCGCTTCGACCTGCACCAGGGCGATGTCGGTCACACGATGATCGTCGGGCCGACCGGCTCGGGCAAATCAGTCCTGCTCAACACCCTGGCCATGCAGTGGCTGCGCTATCCGGAAGCTCAGGTCTTCTATTTCGACAAAGGCGCCAGCTCGCGCGCATCGACGCTGCTCGTCGGTGGCCAGTTCTATGTCTTGGGCGGCGACCAGAGTGAGCTGGCCTTCCAACCGCTGGCGCAGATTGATGCGCCCGACGACCGGGCGTGGGCCCAGGAATGGGTGCAAGACATCGTCGCCGCCGAGGGCGTGCCTATCACGCCGCCGGTAAAGGACGAGATCTGGAGCGGGTTGCGAAATCTCGCCGAGGGGCCGCGCGATCAACGGACCCTTACTCTGCTCGCCGCCACCATCCAGGACCAAGCCGTCAAGGCGGCCCTGACACCCTACACGCTGAGCGGACCTTACGGCCATCTGCTCGACGCCAACCGGAACGCCCTCAAGCCTGCCGCATGGCAGACCTTCGAGATGGCCGAGCTGATGGCCAGCAAGTCGGCGCTGGCCCCTGTCCTCACCTACATCTTCCGCAGCCTTGAACGTCGCTTCGACGGTCGGCCGACGCTCCTGGTGCTAGATGAGGCTTGGCTCTTCCTCGACCAGGGCGCCTTCGCGGCCAAGATCCGCGAGTGGCTGAAGACGCTGCGCAAGTTCAACGTCGCCGTGGTGTTCGCTACCCAGAGCCTGGCGGATGTTGCCCGCTCGTCGATCGCGCCTGCGCTGATCGAGAGTTGTCCGACCCGCATCTTCTTGCCCAATCCGGACGCCCAGACGCCGCAGATCACGGCGCTCTATCAGGACTTCGGCCTGAACCCGCAGCAGGTCCGGATCATCGCCAACGCCACGCCCAAGCGCGAGTACTACTACCAGGCCACGTCCGGGAACCGGCTGTTCGAGCTGGGCCTGGGCGGCGTGTCCTTGGCCGCCGTGGGCTCGTCGTCGCCCGGCGATCAACAGCTCATCAGCCAGCTCCTCGCGGATCATGATCGTGGCGAGTTCGCCGAGCGGTTCTTCGCGGCCAAGGGCCAGGCGGATGTCGCCCGCTACCTCGGCGGCCAGCGGCGCGCCGCCTACCCGAGGGTGGCGTGATGGGCGCACACGACCTTACCTTCGCGCCGGCTCGGCCGCCGATGAGCCCGAGAGCATTCGCGCGCCTGGCGTGGCTGAACCGTCACCTTCCGGGCGCGTGGACGGCCTCGCGCCGGCGTCGCCGGATCCTGTTCCTGGCCCTGGCGGCGCCCGGCTTCCTGGCGGTCTTCGGCACGACCTACCACCACAACTTCTTCGTCATGCTTGGCGGCTTTGTCCTATTCGGCGCGGCCGTCGCCTTTCGGGCGGTCTCCGAACCCCTGTTCGTCCAGGCGACCGGCGACGACCTCTTCCCGGCTCCTCATCCCTCGCACGAGAAGGACACTCCCCATGCGTAAGCAGCTCATGGCCGCGGCGGCGATCGTCGCGGTGTCGCTGGGACTAGGGCCTCTGCCGCCACGGCCCGCCGCCGCTCAGCAGATCGTCTTCGATCCGCGCGCCGTAGCGCAAGCGGTCCAGCAGGTGCGCCAGGGCCTGTCGCAGATCCAGCAGCTGCAGGCACAGGTCACCAATCAGGTGGCGATGCTGCAAAAGCTCGGCACGGACGTGACCCAACCCTTGGCGCAGATCAACGCCCAGGCCAGCCAGCTCATGCAGCAGGCCCAGGCGATCGGCTACAACAGCCAGAATATCGCCGGCCAGTTCCAACAGTTCTACCCCGCCAGCCTGTCCGGCCAGAGTTTCGCTCAAATCCAGCAGCGGCTAGCGAGCTGGGAGGCGAACAGCCGGCTGACCCTGCAGGACTCGATGGCTGTCCAGAACCAGCTGGTCAGGTCTCAGGGCACGACGGCCGGCGCCGTCAACGGCGCGGTGGCCGCCTCGCAAGGCGCCGCCGGACAAACGGCGGCGATCCAGGCGACCAACCAATTGCTGGCCGCGCTCAGCAGCCAGCTTCAAGGCCTTCAGACCATTCTGATCGCGCAAGCGAGGACGCAGGAGACGATTCTGGCGCAGCAGCAGGCGGGGGCCGTTGCAGCTCGGGCGGAATCCCAGCGCCACAATGCCTACACACCTGTTCGCGGGTCCTTTTCCGGTCAGCAGAGCTTCTAGCCATGCGAACCCTTTTCACGGCCTCATCCCTCGCGGCGATAATTCTTCTGACCGGATGTGGACCCTCGGTGAAGCCGACGGACGCACCCCCGCCTGCGGCTCCCGCGAAGACAGAACCGAAGTGTCCTGATCCCAGCATCAAGGACCCAAACAACCCCTGCTCCCCCCTCTACTACAAGCCCGTGAAGGGCTCCTTCAGAGGCCAGAAATCCTTCTGAGCCGTAGATAGCGAGACCTAAGATGGCGACCGCCAGTCCAGCGGCGTTGGACGAGTTCATCCGCCGCTTCACTACCCAAATCGACACCGGCTTCGGGGTGATCTCCGGCGAGGTTCAAACGGTGCTCGGGACACTGGTCGTGATCAGCATCGCGCTCACAGCGATCCTGTGGGCCATCGATGAGACCCAGAACGTGCTCGCAAGTTTGGTGAGGAAAGTTCTGCTGGTCGGCTTCTTCGCCTGGCTGGTGGGCAGCTGGCACACACTCAGCCTGACAGTGGTCAATGGGTTCGGCCAGCTTGGCCTTCGCGCGAGCGGAGGCGGTTCCGTCGACGACTTCATGAATGCACCGACGACTGCGGTCGACGCGGGGATGCAGATCGTCGTCAAGCTCATGGCCTATATCGGTGAGCTCGCTAAGCAGAACGGCGGCTTTGGCGCGCTTCAAAACATCGATGTCATCATCGTCGCGGCAGTGGCGGCCATCGGCATCCTGCTCGCCTTCATCGTCCTGGCTATCGAGATCGCCATAACGATCATTGAGTTTCATCTCGTCACACTGATCGCCTTTGTGACGGTACCTTTCGGCGTCCTGAGCCAGACGTCTTTCCTTGCCGAACGCGCCATCGGCTACGTCGTATCAGTCGGCCTGAAGTTCATGGCGTTGGCAGTGATCCTTGGGATCGGGATCAACATCTTTCAGCAGTTCACGCTCTCGCTCGAGCCGACAATTTCAGAAGAATGCGGCCTTCTTCTATCGGCTGTCTTCCTCATGATGTTGGCCCTGAAGATCCCCTCGATCGCGGGCGCGCTGATATCGGGCGGGCCCCAACTCAACGCTGGCGGCGCTTTGATGGGGGCGGCTGGTGTCGCCGCTGGCGCGGCCGGGGTCGCGCTGGCGGGTCGGGCGATCGGCGGCGCTGTCGCGAGTGGATGGGCCGCTGGAGGCGAGAAGGTCGCTGCAGCCAGGGCCGCGTCTGGCGGTCTCGGTTCAGGTGGCGCTAGCCCGGGCGGCGGCGGCGGCGGCGGCGGATCGGGCGGTGGCGGCATGGCAGCCGACTTCGCCAGGGCGCCCGTCTCGACGACGGTCGCCGAAGGGCGAGCGGCCGGCAGCCGCCTCTTCTCCTCCCGCAATCCTAGTGAAGGCGAGACGCCCCCGCCCCCTCCGCCGGAAGCGCCCTCGTCTGGATCCTCCGTCGTTTCGCGGGCCGAGGCCCGCCGTGGCGGAGGGCTAGCAGGCGCGGCTCGAGGCAGCGCCGCTGCGGCCACCGCCGGCGGCGACGGAAGCGGGCCTGGCCTGAGCGCCACTCCAACCCGCCGCGATGACGAACCTGAAGAGTGACCCCAGTCGAGAGTGCGCCGATGAACCCTTTTAAACGACCGAATGATCGCTACGGAAGCTCCGCCCCAGTCGAGAGCCCCTACCTGCGCGCCTCTCGGGAGTGGGACATGCGGATCGGCTCAGCCGTTGTGCAGGCCAA
Organism: uncultured Caulobacter sp.; assembly: GCA_964541915.1. Classification (GTDB taxonomy): domain Bacteria; phylum Pseudomonadota; class Alphaproteobacteria; order Caulobacterales; family Caulobacteraceae; genus Caulobacter. The sequence goes on along the minus strand of CAZISF010000004.1, from coordinate 16,541 downwards.
GAACTGGCGGATGGCGGCGTTCGGCGGGTTGGGGCTCGCGGCCCTGGCGCTGGGCGGCTTCATATATGAGGCCAACAACACCAACATCGCCACCTACGTCGTGCCAATCGACCGCTATGCGCGGCCTGGCCGGATCGAGCTGGCCGGGCGGACCTATGAGCCGACCACGGCCGAGATCGGCTACTTCCTCGCGGACTGGGTGCGACGGACCCGCTCTAAGAGCATCGATCCCATCGTCATTCGAGACAACTGGACCGGGGCCTATCACTTCGTGTCGGGGCCGGCGATTGGGCAGCTCAACGCCTTCGCCAAGGCCAACGACCCCTTTGCCAATGCGGGCACCCAGGCGGTGAACGTGGAGATCGTGTCCGTCCTGCCGCGCAGCCCGCACACCTACCAGGTCCAATGGCGCGAGACCCAGTTCAACGCTGGGACATCCGGAGTGACGGAGGCCTGGACGGGCCTGTTCACCACCAAGGTGGTGGCGCCGAAGAACGAGGCCGAACTGAGGGCCAACCCGCTGGGAATCTACATCACCGAGTTTCAATGGAGTCGTGAGCTATGAGCGCCTTGTCCCCCAGACGGCTTTCCATGGGCGCTGCGGCAGGACTGCTCGTCGTGCTCGCCGCGTCGGAAAGTCCGTCCGTCGCCCAGACGGCCGCGCCACGGCCCGCTCCCCCGGCAGCTGTTCTTTCAACGGCCCCGGCGCCTGTGGCTGTGGCCCGGGCCGCGACGCCGCCTCGGCCAACGCCGAGACGCCGAGCGGCGCCGCGCACCTACGCGCGCCCCCAGGCCTTGACGACTGTGCAGTCCGCCAACAGCAGTGCGCGCGACTACCCGAGCGCCGGCGCCTATGTGAACGCGGCCCTCTACTACGACTTCGAGCCTGGGCGGCTTTATACCGTCCACACCAGCCCGCGCTTCCTGACCGCGATCTCCCTGCGCCCGGGCGAAAAGCTGATCTCCAAGGCGGCGGGCGACACTGTGCGCTGGGTCCTCGGCGAGACGGTTCAGGGCTCGGGCGCGACCCAACAGGTCATCGTGATGGTGAAGCCGATCCGCGGGGGCTTGCGCACAAACATCATCCTGACGACCGACCAGCGGACCTACCTGCTCGACGCCGTCAGCTACGAGGGCGACACCTACACCAGCGTCATCAGTTGGAACTATCCGCAGGAAGAGGCCCGCGAGCGGCAGGCCGCCCAAGCGGCCGAGACGCAAGGCGTCGCGGCTTCTGGCCTGGCGGTGGATGCACTGCACTTCGGCTATCGCATCAAGGCCAACGGCTTTCGTGCACCGCGCTGGCAGCCGGTCCGCGTCTTCGACGACGGCCTGAAGACCTACATCCAGTTTCCGCGCGACATGGCCACAACAGAGGCCCCGCCACTTTTCCTCATCGGTCCTGACAAGCAGGCCCAGCTCGTCAACTACCGCTATCTCGGCGGCTACTATGTCGTGGACCGCCTGATCGACGTCGCGGAGCTGCGGCTCGGCGAAGGCAAGCAGACCGTGGTGCGGATCACCCGCACCGGGGAAGGGGGGCGCTCGTGACCCATCTTCCGCCCGATCCCCCTCTCAACCCTCACCCGCGCAAGGCCGCGCCGGAAAGCGTCCTGGCCGCGCCACGAAATCCAGTCACTCGCTGGAATCGCAAGTACCTGATCGCCGGGGCGACGGGTCTCGCCGGGATCGTGGCGCTAGGCTTCTATCTGGGCTTTGGCGGCACCCACGCGCCCCAGGCCCGCCCGGAGGCGATGACGGATGCGGCCGACACCGGCCAGGTCCAGACGCCGGCGATCTCCACCAGATATGCGGCGGGCTACGCTGATCCGGCGCTGCAGGCGCAAGCCCTGCCTGGGACCGCGACCTTGCCGCCGCCGGAAGGGGCGCCCGGTACGTTGCTGGCGGGAACGCCGCCCCCGCCGCCGCCGCCGGCGCAAGTTGATCCTGCCGTTCAGGCGGCCCGCGAGCAGGCGCTGGCCGCGCGGACCTCCGGCCCGTTTTTTGGCGGTCAGCCATCAGCCGCGGCCGCGACGGGGCCTGCCGATCTCGCGGCGCTGGTTCGGCCAATCGCAGCGTCTGCCGGGGGCGCCGGGGAGCCGGCCGCCGCCGAGGTGCAACCCGCCAACGGACAAGCCGCCAAGCGCCAGTTCGCCGCCAGCGCCCGGACGGACGACTATCTTACCAACCCGCTTCAGCCGGCGCTCAGCCCCTGGGAAGTGAAGGCCGGGAGCATCATCTCGGCTGCGCTCGTGACGGCCATCAACTCCGACCTGCCGGGCCAGGTGATCGCCCAGGTCACTGAGCCGGTCTACGACCACAGGACCGGGCGAACGGTGTTGATCCCGCAGGGCTCCCGCCTCATCGGCCAGTACGACAGCCAGATCGCCTACGGTCAGAACCGGGCCTTGATCGCTTGGAACCGGATCATCATGCCCGATGGCCGCTCGATCAACATCGGGTCGATGGCCGGCGCGGACCTCTCTGGAGCGGCCGGTCTGCAGGACAAGACCGACGGTCATTTCGGACAGCTGGCGCGCGGCGTCATCCTCTCGACGCTGTTCAGCGTCGGGGCCGCCGCAGCCCAGGACGCCGGCAACAGGAGCTCCGGCGCCCTCGTCATCAACTCGGCGGCCAGCGGGGTGTCCAATTCCGCCCAGCAGGTTGGCCAGCAGATCACCGGGCGCGATCTCAATCGCCAGCCCACCCTGCGCGTCCGGGCCGGCTGGCCCGTCCGCGTGCTCGTCAGCAAGGACATGATCCTCGCCCCGTACCCGTAAGCGTGAGTGTTGCGATGACCCCATCGGCAGAAAAGCTCGGCCTCTTCCTTCCGGAAGGCCTTCACCAGGACATGCTCGACACCGCCGAGCGCCTCAACACCCGCAAGAATCCCAGGGGCTGTGTGCGGCTCATCTATGAGCGTGCTTTCCGCGAGCTGGTCGAAGCGCTCGACGGCGGTGAGGCGGTGACGTTTCCCGCCGTCCGCGGCGCCAAGGACCGGGTCTCTGTCCGGCTCTCGAAGCCGCTTTGTGTCCGGATCCGCCGCCAGACGGACGCCCTCAATCTCAAGCTCACCGATTTCGCTTTCACAGCGATCGACCGCTTCCTGCAAGCCACCCAAGGAGACGCCCATGACGCGCCCCGCCAAGACCGCCCTCGCCCTGGGCAAGATCGATCTCGAGGAGAAGACAACCGATCTGCGTTTGAAGCTGAAGGGCAAGCTCGCCGTTGATCTGGCCGACTATCAGCGCGCGTTCGCTCAGGCGAACGACCAGTCGCTGGAGCTCGACCAGCTGGTCCCTCACATCCTCGCGGCCTTCATCGACGCGGACAAAGGCTTCCAGGCCTGGCGCAAACAACATGGTGCCGGTCAGTCGAGTTAGGAGCCTTCCGTACCGAACATCTGGCGCGCGGCGCTAACGGTTGCCCCCGCCGGTCCTTTACGCCGGCTATTGAAAACGCCGCGCACCTCGACGTTTCGTAGGAACTTGGTATCGCGCTTGTTCCGGCACTCTGGATTTCGCTTCAAGGCGACCCCGAACAGCATCTTTTCGACCCACTGTATCAGGGGAACGCTCGCACCTCTGTCGCGACTGAACCGGTCTTCAGGAGTCAGGAGCGGCATGAGGAACATTATGGGCGTGCCCCTCCGTTCAGCAACGACGTCGTTGTAGTGATCGAGCTTGTGCTTCTGGAAAATCTCGGCTCGAAACCCGCCCTTCGCGACGGTCATCCCGACGTACCAAGGCCGCAGAGTGTCGCCGTGCTTCACGCCGAAGGCATAGCAGCCGATAGCCGTCTCAAGTTCAGTGTCGCCATAGCCGGCCTTCAGTGAGGCCGAGCGGACCTGATCCCACAAGTCAGGTTGGCGAGAAGGAACCTGGCCATCTGTGCGACCAACTTCGAACGGCCCGTACATATCGAAATACATCTACCGCCGACCTCCCCTTGGGTACGTTGTCACAAAGCGGATCGGTCCTGGCAAGATTGCTGGTTCGGGCGGCGCAACGCCCTAGATCCCTACCGGTAGCGTCCGAGTGTCGGGTTGCCCACTACGGATAGCTTGCTGAGTCGCAGTCCGGCGGACTCGTTTCCGGAAAGACGTCAACCGCCCGAATCGGCCCTTTTTGGCCAAAAGGGTGCAATTCCAAGCCTTTAGGAATCGTCAGACTCACTGAACGCTGTCGTCGACTGAGTCGCGACGCGGACCCTCCGTGCGCTCTCGGTCGCCCCAGAGGACTTCATCGTGACCTAGACGAGACCCCTAAACGGCGAGAGCCCCCCGTTGGCGCGGGAGGCTCTCGGAAATCGCAGGCGCCGTGTGGTAGCGGCTTGATTTGATCGAGTAAGCCTAAGCGGCGCTTTTTGCGTCGTCAAGGCCTCGAACAGGAGACCTATGGTCTTTTGCCTGCCGGTTTCACGACCGTGAAACGGCCTCGTCCCGTTAGGAAGGGACGACATGCGAACGGCCTTATCGGGCGACGACTGGCGACCAGGTTTCGCCAAGCGGGCCCCTAACTTTGACGCGGTCTGCGCGCAGGCCCGCGCCTGGCGCTGGCAGCCGGGCGTTTCGGTGGCGCGGATCGCCGCGGCGGTGCTTAAGGGCACGCCAACGCTCACCGTGCAGCAGCGGATGACCCTGCTCCTCTATGTCGAGCATCTGAACCAGGATCGGCTTGAACAGGACGTGGCCACTGTGTGGCCCGGGACCAGTTTGATCGCCGACTATCTCGGCTGCACCGAGAGCAACGCCCGCGCCCACAGGCGTGCGCTGGAAGCTGCCGGCTTCATGGTGCGCGACTACACCCGCGCCAATCGGCCGGCGGGTGTGGAGGCCTATGACCTGGCCCCCCTCGTGGCGCGTCTGGACGAGCTCGAGGCCGCGGATCTCGCCGTCCGCGAAGCTGCTCAGGCCCGGAGGGCCGCCTATTCCGAACCTGTCGTCTTTAGTGAAAGAACTACCGCCCGGGCGCCAAGATTCACTCACCTAGAACAGTCCCATCAGAACGGCAGTTCTTCTGTACGAGGAAAGGACGCGCCTCCAGCGCGACATCAATCTGATCAGCGGCGGACTTCGCCCGCCGAGAACGGCGAAATCCGAAAATCCTCGGGCAAACGCCAGAGCACCGGACAAGACAACGCCATTTGCTCTCCGGGGGGAGCAAGCGGTTTCTCCAGCGCCTTTTCGGAGGGGTCCGCGCCCGCGGAAATGGTCCGCCAGGAGCTTAGGGCCGCCTTCCAGGTCTCTCCCCGCATAGCTGCGCTGGTGGGACCTGCCGCCGTGGCCGACCCGGCCAGCGTAACGCCTGCCGACCTCGCTCGGGTGGCGGCCGCCGTTCACGATCTGCTGCCCGAACGCGAACGAAACAACGACCAGACCTTCGCTTGGGCCCTTAAGCGGCATGGGGTCCGCGCCATCGCCATGCTGGCGATTGCGATCGAGGATCCCGATGTGCGCAGCCCGTGCAAATATTTCGGCCGGATGGCCTCCTACGAGCCGAAGGGGGCGCCGGACCTGCGGCTTAACTTCGCCCGGGTCCTCAAGGCCAAGGGCGACATTCCGCCGGCTGAACCGCCGCCGGCCTTGATGGCGGCGCCCGGTGTCGACGACCCAGTCTGGCAAAAAATCGCTGAGCCGCTCCGCCGGCTAGTCCGCGAGGGCGCCTATGGCAGCTGGTTCGGCCGGATCGGCTTCCATGGGATCGATGAGGGGGTGCTGACCCTGTCGACGCTCAGCCAGATCGCCGCCGACCGGATCAAGCGCGACTACGTCGACGCGATCCTGCACGCGGCCGAGGTCGCCGAGGTCTATGTCGACCGGGTGATCATCACCCTGCGAAAGGACCGGCGGTGATCCGGCGGTTGAGCCTTATGGCGCTGGCCATCGGGTTGGCAGCCGCCGCGCCGGCGCAGGTGACGGGCCCGGCCCGTGTCGTCGATGGCGACACCTTCAGCATCGGCGCCGAGAGGGTCCGCCTTTGGGGCGTCGATGCGCCGGAAGGCCGACAGGTCTGCCAGAACGACCAGGGCAAAGCCTACGCCTGCGGCGACGTCGCGCGCGACCAGCTCGTCGGCCTGATCGGCCGGAGGGCGGTGCGCTGTGAGGTGCGCGACCGTGATCCCTATGGCCGGGCGGTTGCTCAGTGCTTGGCCGGATCGACCGATCTGGGCGAGGCGATGGTTCGAGCGGGATGGGCGGTTGACTATGTCCAGTTCAGCCGCGGCGCCTATGCGTCGGCCGAGGTCGAGGCGCGAAGGGCGCGGCGCGGTCTGTGGGCTGGTCGCTTCGAGACCCCTTCGACCTGGCGGGCCGAAGCGCGCCAAGCGCTTCCGGCGCCGGCCGCACCCCCTCAGCCGGGTTGCGTCTTCAAGGGCAACATCAACGCCAAGGGCCGCCGGATCTTCCATGTCCCGGGCCAAGAGGATTACGCCGCGACCCGGATTGACACGTCGAAGGGGGAGCGCTGGTTCTGCTCGGTGGACGAGGCCCGAGCGGCGGGGTGGGTGGCAGCGACGCGATAAGCGAGGCCGACTTGACCTTTTAGATATCCGGAGAGTCACCGACCCCGCAGGAACTCAGCGACTCGCGCCAATAGAGACCGCTTATGAACAGCAGCGGGTTCTGTCACCTGTTGCTGCGCGGGCGGCGCAACTTGGACTGCCGCGGCCTTCTGCGGAGCACCATAGTGGCGTTGGATCGCCGCCGCATCGCGCTGCCGGACGACGGCAATCCCTTCCTCAGACATTGATCCCGACCATTCAACTCGGTCTCGACGGATCCAGTAATGCGAGCGGCATGGCAGACTCCAACTGCCGATCGACGGTGTCAGAGACACCGTTTCGCCGTCGTAAAGGATCTGCCATCCCACCGGGCTAATCGGCGTGACAACCTCGGCCCCACATCCGCAGAAGCATTTGTGGCTGGCTGTCGCGAATTCGATCGCGATGTAAAGGGTCCCCTCATCCATGTCCCTGGGGATGAACTCGACGAACTCGTGAGCGATTTTGAAAGGTGCCCTCATTGGGTGTCGCTGTTGTCGATTTCGTTTCCGTCGATCGTGTAGGTGCTGTGATGCTCCTTCTCTAGGTCGACGTAGAAGCCAGAGAGCTTCTTCCACTTGATAACCGCCATCACGGCATTGAGGGCGTTCAGGTCAGCCACTTGAATGTTTTTATTATACTCGTCGTCATCATCGACGACGCTTGAAAGGGAGATACGCTTGTTTGCGCGGATATGATCGCGCATCGTCGGCGTGCTGGTTGTCGTCCTAACAATCCCGCCCAGGGCTTCCCCTTCACGATAGATGCCCATGCCGACATCGACGAACAGGCGGCCGAACGCCTCCAGCTTCTCGATGATGAGCTTCTTCGCAGGCCCGTCATCGATGCAGATGAACACGAAGTCGGCGTCCTGCAATTCGTCGATGTTGGTGGCATCGACGTAGGATGGGTGCGGCACGATCCCGCGGCGCATCTTCGAATAAATCGCATCGAGATAAGCCACCTTGGTCATTGCAGCCTCGAGTTCCTCTCCGGAAGCAGCTCCAGGCGCCCGAAACGCATTGTGCTGCTCGAAGATGTCGCCGTCGTAGAGATGGATTTCCTCCACCGGAGCCTTGGCGACCAGATCAAATACATAGCTCCCTGTTCCGCCCAGGCCGATAATCACGATCTTCCGCTGTTCGAGTTTCGCGGTGATGGCGGTGATCTCCACCCGTGGCGACGCGGTGTCGAGGTAGCGGAACACCGAGTCCTCTTCGTCGTCGGCCGCGACGAAACCACCTGGGTTTGGGCGAACCGAAGGATCGATCATCTGTGCCGGACCGCTCACCATTGCCGCATAGGTGACGACCTTGTCGTAGAAGTCATCGTAGTTGCCCTTCGCGGGCTTGGCGGAGAAATAGTGCTGGACCACCAGGCCCGGTGCGAGCGTCTGCTCGGCCGAGTTATTGCGGATCGCCTCGATCGGTCGTCCTTGCTGGTCGTGCGGATATTCGCCGACGAAATAGATCGTGTGGTCCGCTGGCTGCTGGGTAACGTCGTTGCGCAGGGCGAGTGGCGCGACCAGCATCCCGAAAGCAACCTCGCCTTTGGACGTCACGTAGGGAATGCGGCTCGCCACTAGGTGGCCCCGGCGGAGAGCGATGTGGTAGCCCTCCGCCAACAGCCGGCTGAGATCGGGGCTACGAGCGATTGGTCTGCGTGACAACGAAGATCTCCCCGTTCTTGATCGGTACCGTCTGCCCCTCAGCCACAGTGCCCTTCGGCTCTGGCGGCGGGCCTTTCCGGTAGGTGATTGTGAAGAGCACTTCTGGCCCTGTCGGCACCGGGTTGAAGGCGAAGGCGACGAGCTGGGCGTAGCTCACATCAGTCGCGGCGACTTCAACTTCGCGAGCGTTCACGATGATCCTCACCATGCGCTGCCGGGAGCGAATGTGCTCAGTTCCTCGCTCGGCCAGATTCAAGCTGTCGCCCTCCTCAAGGGGCCTGTCTGGGGAGTCCTGACGCTCCACCACGAAGCCCTTCGTTACGGGCGTATCCGTGATCTCGCGCAGCTCGATTTCGGTGATGGTTGGTGCCCCCCATTCGTAGCCGCGCTCGTCGACCGTGAAGTTGAAGGTGCGGTCGGATGCGAATGCGCGGAACACCTCGCGGCCAGGCTCACGGAGATCGACGTCCTCATCTAGCCCGATGGACTTCGAGCCCGGACGCGTCAGCTCGATCAGCACGTGTTCGCTGGAGGGCGTGAACCCAGCCATTTGAAGCACGTCGCGTCCATGAAGGATCGGGTCGCGTGTCTTGTAAGGCACGCCATTCACAGTGAAGGCGAGCTGTTGATTGCCGGAATCCACCGGCGAAGTCGTGTCGAGCGGCATATCGAAACTCCTTGCCAAATTACCGGTCGTCCGGCATTCGTATGGATATATCGAACGACCCGTAGGGGTCAAGGTGAATCCGACAACACGTCCGATTTATCTATACAGGCATGATGGGGTGTGTATGGCGGTCGGCGACCGGATCAAGGAACTGCGCGTGCGGAAAGCTGAGTCACTGCAGCAGGTGGCCGACGCCATCGGTGCATCCAAGGCTCATATCTGGGAGCTGGAGAGCAACCGCTCAAAGAACCCTTCCCTGGATCTTCTGCAGAAACTCGCCGCGCACTTTCGCACGACCGTGGCCTACCTCATCGAGGAACCAGAAGGAGATCTGACCCGCGCGGAGCAGTTCTTCCGACGCAATGGGGGCAAGATCGCAAACCTCGAAGACGATGAAATGGCGATCTTCGAAAACCTGCTCGACAAGCTGGCGAAGAAAGATGGCGAGCGCTGAGATCGAAATCGATGAAATGGAGCTGGCCGATATCGGCCAGCCGGTGAAGCTCGCCCATGAGCTACACCGCCAGCTGCGCGCGCAGTTTGGAGCGGTGCCTACGCAGATACCGCTTACTGGCCTTGCTGCGGCTGTCGGGATCGAGGTGATTACCGAACATGACAGCGCCTCGATTGAGGGCATGCTGGTCATCAAGGATGGGCGAGGCGCGGTGTCACTTCGCCGCGGCATGCGGCCCGGGCGCTGGAATTTTACCTTAGCCCACGAGATCGGCCACTACGTCATCCCGAACCATCGGTTTCAGAGCACCAAGTTCCAGTGCGCCAAGAGCGACTTCAGCCGCGAGCGAGGCGGTGGAAATTGGGAAAAACGGCCGATGCCTGAGCGCATCGAAGTTGAGGCGAACGAGTTCGCCGCTGCCCTTCTGGTCCCGATGCCGGAATTCAACATCGAGCGCCGCCGTCTCGGCGTCGGCTGCGACATCGAACATGTACGCAAACTGGCAGAGGGCTTCGGTGTCTCGCAAGAGGTTATGGCGAAGGTTTACGTTACTAACGCTGACGAGCCGGTGGCCATCGTCACCTCGCACAACGGCGTGGTGAAACGCGTCATCCCGCAGACGGGGTTTCCCTATCTTGGCTTGCGGGGCGGCGTCCCGCTTCCGGCGGCGAGTCTTACTAGGTCGTTCAGCATGACCGGGAACAACCCGATCTCTTCGCTGGTCGAAGTGCCGACCCACGCCTGGCTTGAGAAGCGCGGCGACGTTGTGGCCCTGCATGAGCAGGTCTTTGTGCAGGAGGACGGCTACGTCATGACGCTTCTGGTCGCTGACATCGAAACACCTGACGAAGATGATGACGACAAGGACTGGAATCGGCGGTCGAACCGGTTCGGCTAGCGGTACTGCTGCTTGGACAGCGGTTAGGCCGAACCAGGGTCCTGCCCGGGGGATGGGACCGCCCCGGTCGGCTGACGGTCTGTCGAAAGGGTTATGGGACCGAAATAGCCGAAGTCATCACGGCACATGGCGATGGCGCGGGCGATGTCGCGGTAGACGCGCGGTTCGTCGGACTTGAACATGGCCAGGCGGTGTTCGCCCGAGCGGCCAGCCAGGCGCAGCCAGACGCTCCATTCGCCGGTTTCCGATTCGGTGAGCCGAACTTCCTTGATCGAGCCGCCGCGTTCCAGGAACCAATTGACGTTGCGGGCGCGGATCGGGAAGTCAGGGTTGGTCGCGATGACCCAGGCCTCCTCGCGTCCGTCCGTCTCTGTCTCCCGTTCAGCCATCATCTGCTGCGGCAAAGCCTGCTCCCCTTCAATCGTGCTTAACTTGGCAGAAAAGCACTGTGCTGTCGCGGGGCGGTTGGTCGCGAGGCACCAACCCCGCCCGGTTTTGCCGGGCAGGCGTCGTAATTTTGAACGTCTTCGTTGAGACCTGTGCAGTGGACCAACATCGGCGTGTGGATTTTGCCGTGCGCGAGGCGGGGGGAGCGCCCTCCCCCTTAAGTCGCAAAGGCAGGCCTTGAGCGCCTACCCCCTCCAGCGGGGAGGTCCCCGCAACGCCCCCTGAAGGCTGAGGCCGGCCTGCGGCGCGGCCCAAGGGTGGAGAAAGGGAGCCTTCGGGCGACCCTTGAGGGACAAAGGAGGATCGACCCATGTCCTTGCGACCCATCGTCCAGGCCCTGGGCGGCGATCTCTATGATCGCGGCCTTAGGGCGAATATTCCGGCGCCTGGCCATAGCGCCGCCGACCGTTCAGTTTCGCTGCTGTTGCGGGAAGGCCGGGTGATCGTCCATACCTTCGGCGACGGCGACTGGAAGGACGTGCTCGACTACCTGCGCGGCGAAGGCCTGGTCGATGCGCACAATGCGCCGACCAGCCTCTCTCAGTCGCGCCGGGCCCAGGCCGCCGGCGCAGCGACCGGATTGGAACGCCGCCAGGCCGCCTTGCGGATCTGGGAGGCCGGCAGGCCGTTGGCTGGGACGCTGTCGGCGCGGCATTGCGACCAGCGGAGCGTCAGCCGCCCCCTGCCCGGCCCCGACGTGCTGCGCCACGGCGGGCAGACGCCGGTCTCGGCCTACGCCGAGACGCGCCATCACCGCCCGGCCTTGCTGGCGGCGATCAGCGACAAGGACGGCGCCTTCACCGCCGTCGAGGTCACCTATCTGGCGCCCAACGCCCAGCGGGCGCTCGATCTGCGGCTTAGCCGCAAGACCGTGGGTCCTTCGCCGGCCAACTGCGCAGTGCGCATTGATGCGGCCGCACCGCAGATGCTGGTCGGCGAGGGGCTTTTCACCACCCTGTCGGCCAGTGCGCGCTTCGGCCTGCCGGCCTGAGCGCTGATGTCGACGCGCAATCTGCGCCACTGGCGCCCGCCGCAGAGCGTGCGCGAGGTGCTGATCGCCGCCGATCGCGGCGTCGACGGCGAGGCGTCGGCCGAACAGCTGAGGGCCGGCCTGGCGGCTGCGGGCCTGAAGGCGCGTGTCGCGCTGCCGCCGGAGGGCTTTGGGGATTGGAATGAGGCGGAAGCCGCGGGGCTCCTGGACCCGGTCCTGAGCTGAGATCCAAAAGGAGGGAGGAAGGGATCGGGCGGGTGCGCCCAGGGGCAGGATGTCCCTCGCCCAGGCGCGAGGAGCTAGACCCCGATGACCGATCAATCCCCCACCTCGCCAGTCGCCATGAGCCGCATCCAGGTGCGTCTCGGCGACCTTGGCCTCGCCAAGGAAAACCTTCGCTTCCATGAGCCGGCCGATGACGGCGTGCCGCAGCTGGCCGACACCCTTCTGGCCGCCGGTGTGGTCATCCCGCCGATCGTGCGTCCGGGGCGCAAGGGCGAGGCCCTGTTCATGGCGCTCGATGGCCGTCGCCGGCGCTTTGGCCTGACCCTGCTGCGCGAGCGCGGCGATATCGATGACGATTACCGCATCGACTGCCTGCTGGCCGAGACGCCGGCCCAGCAAGCCGCCGCCATCGTGCTGCCGAACACCGAGCATGCGCCGGTCCACATCGCCGACGTCATCACCGCCATCGGCAAGCTGCGGAAGGCGAAGATGGACACGCAGGCGATCTCGACCGCACTCGGCTACGCTGAGCTGGAAATCAAGCGCCTGGAGGCCCTGGCCGCCGTCCATCCGACGGTGCTGAAGGCGCTGCGGCAGGGCCGGCTGACCGTGAAGCAGGTCCGCCTGTTCGCCCGCCTGCCCGACAAGAAGCAGCAGGCCGAGATCGCCCAGACCGCACTCGACGGCTACTTCCAGGATTATCAGCTGCGCGCCGTGGTCGAACACGACCGGGCGACGGTCGATGACGACCGCTTCACCCTGGTCGGCATTGACCGCTACCTGGCCGCCGGTGGCCGGGTCGCCTCGGATCTGTTTGGCGAATTTCCCGACTTCCTGCTCGATCCGGAGGTCCTGCAGGGCGCCTGGCGCGAACGCGTCCAGCCGATCGTCGATCATTTGAAGGCCGAGGGGCTGGCGGTGTTTGTGGGCCGCGAAGCCGGTTACAGCGCGCCGGACGGCTTCTTCCGTCTCCCGCATGTCTGGGAGCGTGACCTGGACGAGGGCCAGAAGACGGCCCTGTCCGACGCCCGCTATCAGGTCACCCAACTCGAGAGCGCCTTGCAGGATCTTGATCCGTCCACGGAAGAGGCGCCTGCCCAGCTCGCGCCCCTGGTCAGCGCCTTCGGCGTGGCGGCGGGCGCGGTGCTGACCCGCAGCAAAATCGGTGCAGTGCTGCTCACCCCGTCGGATGGGCACGGCCTGGCGGCGACCTTCTTCTCGGTCCCTCTCCCCATCGAGGATCTGCCGCAGGAAGAGGAAGCCGAGGACGACGAGGTGTCGAGCGGCGGTCGGTTTGGCGGGGCCTCCAACGACGTGGAGGTTCCCCGCGCGGATGTGGAGGTCGAAGGGGCCAGTCACGTCCTGCATGAGACACGCACGGACGTGGCCACCCGCGGCCTGATCCGTGATCTGGCCGACGACCCGAGTGCCGCCCTGACGGTCCTGGTCGCCCAGCTCTTCAAGCAGTTGGCCCTGCATTCCAGCGGGGCGCTCGATGGCTCGGCGTCGCAGATCGCCGCCACCCGCTATCAGCGCGGGTCCCAGGCCCCGATCGCGGCGCTGGACGGAGAGGTGCGCGCCCGGTTGGACGTCAGACGCGAGGCCTACCGCGCCTCGGGGCTGCGGCCGATCACCTGGATTGAGACCCTGCCTCACGGGGAGAAGATGGCCTTGCTGGCGGAGCTGACGGCGGTGTCGCTCAACATTCGCGAAGCCCGCACCAGCCTTCTCCGCCACGGCGCCCGCGCCGAGGCGGCCGAGATCGCGGCGCTGTGCGGCGCGGACATCTCGGCCCACTGGACGCCGGACGAGGCCTATCTGGCGGTCCATTCCAAGGCCCAGCTGCTGGCGATGTTGGACGAGCTGGAGGTGGAAGACGACCGCGCCAAGACCCTCAAGAAGGACGCCCTGGTGACGTTTGTCGCCGAAGCGGCGGCCGAACGGCAGTGGGCGCCGGCCGTGCTGTCCTGGGATCGCCCGGCGGCGCTCGCCGAGGCCGACGACGAGGTCCCGGCTGACGAGGACGCTGGAGAGGCTGAAGCCGACAGCGCGGCGGAGCCCGAGGCGGAAGCGGAGGCCGAGCCGCTCGCTGACGCCATCGCGGCCTGATCCAGGGGAGCCCCCGTCCCATCGGCGGGGGCTCTCGCTGTGCCGCTGAAAGGATCAAGGAAGGGGGTGGACGGGCGAGCCCGTCGGGACTGGAGGGAGGCGCCCTCCGCCGCGGGTGAGCGGAACCCCCGTCATGAACGCCATGCTCCCCCTCTTCGCCACGGCTGCCGCCTCCGATCCGGCGTCACACAAGGCCGCCAATGTTCTGGCCGCCGCCCGGGCCCTGACCCCCCAGCTGAACCGCTCTCGGGCGCTCGACCGCCGGCTGGTGGCCAACACCATGACCATGGCCTTCGGCGGCTCCGACGCCGAAGGCGCGTGGATCTGGCGCGACGCCTATGACGCCGTCGAGGCGGCTTTGGTTCTGCAGCTGCGTCGCCTGTCGCCGCAGATCAGCCGGCTGGAAGATGCGCCGGCCGAGATCTGCGCCTTGCTGGCCAATCTCGCCGACCTGGGCCTCACCCACACGCGGCGCAGTGAAGAGCAGGTCGCGCTGGACCAGTTCTCGACGCCGCCGCAGTTGGGCGCCCTGGCGGTGCTGGCAGCCCAAATCCGGCCGGGCGACCAGGTCCTGGAGCCGTCCGCCGGCACCGGCCTTTTAGCCGTGCTGGCCGAGGCCTGCGGCGGATGCGTGACTCTGAACGAGATCGCCGGTCAACGCGGCGCGATCCTGGAGGGATTGTTTCCCTTGGCTGCTCGCAGCGCCCATGACGCCCGGCATCTGAAAGACATCCTGCCCGCGTCCGGCAACTTCCACGCGGTCGTCGCCAACCCGCCCTTCCAGGTGCTGGAAGACCACCTGCGTGCCGCCCTCGACACCTTGGCCGACGGCGGGCGGCTCTCGGCGATCGTGCCGACGCGGCTGTTCGAGGATGCCGCATCCATGCGCCGTCTGGCGGCGCGGGGCGCGGTCGTCCTGCGTCTGGCCTTCCCGCCCCGCGCCTACGCCAAGCACGGAACTTCCGTCGAGACCGGACTGCTGGTTGTGGACCGGGGCCAGGCTGGCGAGACCGCACCGGTGATCGCGGCCGAGACCTTGGCCGATGCGGCCCGGGCTGCGGGCGCCGTGGCGCCGCGCCCGAGCGCCCAGCCTCGCCAGTTCCGGGCCGTCTCCAACGTCGCCATCCTGGCGCCGCGGGCCCGCGCCCTGGCGACCCCATCGAACCGCCTTGCCTTTCTGGCGACGACGGCACCCCTCGCTTACGAGACCAAGGCGTGGTCGGGCGAGGGGCACGATGTCGGCCTCTACCAAGCTTATCGGCTGGGCCGCATCGGCTTCCCGGAGGGCCGTCCCCACCCCTCCCCCCTCGTGGAATCTGGCCCCATGGCCTCGGTCGCGCCGCCGGCGCCGACCTACCGGCCGATCTTGCCCGCCAAGATCACAGACCAGGGCCTGGTCTCGGACGCGCAGCTGGAGACGGTGATCTATGCCGGCGAGGCCCACGCCACCCTCCTGCCCGGCCGCTGGCGGCTCGGTGACGCGCCGCACCAGGTGATCCGGGTGGCAGAGGACACCCCGGATGCGGTCAGTTTCCGGCGCGGTTTCTTCCTTGGCGACGGCACCGGCTGTGGCAAGGGCCGCCAGATTGCCGGCGTCATCGCCGACAACCTTTCGCAGGGGCGGACCCGCGCGGTGTGGCTTTCCAAAAACGACGCTCTGTTGGAGGACGCCCGTCGTGACTGGACCGCCATCGGCGGCGCGGCCAGCGACCTTACCCCGCAATCGGCCTGGAAGCAGGCCGACGTCATTCGCCTCGATCGCGGCATCCTGTTCACCACCTACGCCACTTTGCGCCAGCCGGCGCGCGGGGACCGGGCGTCGCGGCTCGATCAGATCGTCGCTTGGCTGGGGGCGGACTTCGACGGCGTCATCGTCTTCGATGAGGCGCACGCAATGGCCAACGCCGCCGGCGGCGCGAAAGGCGCGCGGGGGCCAAAGAAGGCCTCGCAGCAGGGCATGGCGGGCCTGGCCCTGCAGAACCGGCTGCCCAATGCTCGGATCCTTTATGTCTCGGCGACGGGCGCCACTACCCCGGAGAACCTGGCCTATGCCGCGCGGCTGGGCCTGTGGGGCGGTCCGGATGCGCCGTTCCCGACCCGGGAAGCGTTCATGGACGCCGTCGAGACCGGGGGCGTCGCCGTGATGGAGTTGATCGCCCGGGAGCTGAAGGCGATGGGCCTCTACATCGCCCGCTCGCTGTCTTTCGACGGGGTGGAATATGACGCCCTGCGCCATCCGCTGAGCGCCGACGACATCGGTATCTGGGACGCTTGGGCCGACGCCTACCAGCTCATCCACCACAACCTGCGCGCCGCCCTTGAGGCGGTCGGGGTCACCGAGGACGGCAAGCCCAAGAGCGGCCAGGCGGCGTCGGCCGTGATGTCGGCCTTTGAGGGCTCCAAGCTACGCTTCTTCGGCCATCTGCTGGCCGGCCTGAAGGCGCCGTCCCTCGTGAGTTCAATCCGCAACGACCTGGCGGCCGGTAGCTCGGCCATCGTCCAGGTGGTTTCGACCAATGAGGCGGTCATGGAGCGGCGGCT
>CAZISF010000003.1:28853-61156 GCA_964541915.1 uncultured Caulobacter sp. | reverse complement strand
AACATGGTTGCTCAGTCGTCGCTGCGCGCCGACAGCTCCCCCGATGGGGAGCATCAGGCCACCTTCACCCCCGCCCGGCATTTCATCAGCGGCTGGATCTTCGTGCCGAAGTTCTCCACCCCCTGCACGAAGTCGTCGAAGGTCAGCAGCACGCCGGCCGTGTCCGGCACGGTCGCCACCTCGTCCAGCATCCGGGCGATGGACGCATAGGACCCCACCAGCGTGCCCATGTTGAGGTTCACCGCCGCCTTCTCGGCCGCCAGCTGTTTGGTGTTGGTGTCTTCCGACGTGTTGCCCGCCGCCTGGCCGACAAGCCAGGCCACCGCCTCCTTGTCGACGCCGTCGCGGTAAAGTTCCCACTTGGCCATGGCCTTCTCGTCGGTCTCGTCGGCGATGATCATGAACAGGATGTAGGCGCTGACGTCCCGGCCGGTCTTCTCCTTCGCCGCGCGCAGCCGTTCGTTGACGTCGGCGAAGGCTGTCGGGGTGTTGGTGCCCTTGCCGAGCGCGAAGCTGTAGTCGGCGTACTGGGCCGTGAAGGCCAGGCCCTCCGTCGAGGAACCGGCGCAGATGATCTTCGTGTCCGTCGCCTTGGGACTGACCCGGCAGTCGGTCATCTGGAAATAGTCGCCCTTGAAGTTCGACACCCCGGTGTCGAACAGGTCGCGCAGGATCCGGGCGTATTCGGCCAGGTAGTCGTAGCGTTTGGTGTAGTGGCTGTCGCCCGGCCACAGGCCCATCTGGCTGTACTCGGCCTCGGCCCAGCCGGTGACCAGGTTGATGCCGAAGCGGCCCGGCGCGATCGAGTCGATGGTCGCGGCCATCCGGGCGACAATCGCCGGCGGCAGGGTCAGGGTCGCGGCGGTGGCGAAGATCTTGATCCGCTCGGTGACGGCGGCGAGGCCGGCCATCAGGGTGAAGCTCTCGAGGTTGTGCTCCCAGAACTGCGTCTTCCCCCCAAAACCGCGGAGCTTGATCATCGACAGGGCGAAGTCGAAGCCGTAGCGGTCCGCCGCCTGGGTGATCGTCTTGTTGAGCTCGAAGGACGGCATGTACTGCGGCGAGGTCTCGGAGATGAGCCAGCCGTTGTTGCCGATCGGGATGAAGACGCCGATTTCCATGGGTATTCCTTGGGCTAGTGCGTTTCGCCGCCGAGGAAGGCGACGAGCGAGGCGTTGAACGCGTCCGGCGCGGTCACGGTGAAGCCGTGTCCGCCCCAGGGGACGATGTCGAGTGTGGCGTTGGGCAGGCGGGCGGCCAGGCGCTCCGAGCAGCTGACCGGCACCAGCATGTCGTCGGCGCTGGCGCTGACCAGCACCGGATGGGGGATCTCCGGCAATCGGGCGTCGATGTCGAAGTCGAGCAGCGCCTGGATGCGGGCCAGCATGACCTCATGGTTCGGGAAACCGGCGACGTGGTGCGGCTCTTCAAGCGTCAGCCGGTCGTGGTTCGCGCTGATCCAGTTGGCCGGATAGAGGAACAGCGGCTGGGCGTGGACATAGGCCTCGGGGCCGCTGTCGTTGAGCAGGCTGATCCGCGTGCGGAAGCAGCGGGCCACATGCGCGTCCGGCGCGGCCCAGCCGTTGACCACGACCAGCCGGTCGAGCCGGTCCGGATGGTTCAGCGCCAGCGCGAGTCCCGCATTGCCGCCCGCGGCGTGGCCGACGACATGCGCCTTCGCCAGCCCGGCCTCGTCCAGCACCGCGGCGATATCGTCGGCCATGCGAGCGACGCTGTGGTCGTCGTGCAGGGTGCGGACGCTGCGGGCCGTGCCGCGATGGTCGTAGAGCAGAACCCGGAACCCCTCGCTCAGGGCCGCCATCTGCGGCGCCCAGAAGGCCGCTGAGCCGCCGAGGCCCGCCGACAGGACCACCACCTCGCGCATGTCGTCCGGCCCCGCATCGTGGAGCTCGTAGTACAGGCCGTCGGCGGTCCCGGACCGGGGCACCGGCGTCAGCGCTTGCCGATGTGGGCGATCGAGGCGATCTCGACCAGGAAGTCGGGCCGCACCAGGCCGCAGACGATGCAGAACCGGGCCGGTTTGTCGCCCGGGAAATACTCCGCATAGACCTTGTTCAGCGTGGCGTAGTCGGCCCAGTCCTTGAGGAAGATGTGGTTCATGGTCACGTCGTCCATGGTCCCGCCGGCGGTCTCGATGACCGACTTGATGGTCTCCAGCACGATGCGCGTCTGGCCCTCTGCGTCGCCGACGCAGGCGACGTTGTTGTCCTTGTCGAAGGCGAGCGTGCCCGAGACGTAGACCACGCCGTCGGCGAGCGTGCCGGGCGAGAAGGGCGCGATAGGCGTCTGGGTCCCCGGCGGGGTGATGACGGTCTTGGGCATGGTTGAACTCCTGATCAGTCTTTCGGCGCGACCTGTCCGAACGCGCCCTTGAAGTCGGCGACGCTGGACACCCAGCCGAAGAATTTCTCGATGTTGTAGATGGCCGCCTGCTGCACGAACTCGGGCCCGGCCTGATGGGTGGCGTCCTCCAGCACGATGCCGAAGTATTCGAGGAAGAAGCCGTCCCGGAGGGTCGACTCGACGCAGACATTGGTGGCGATGCCGACCACGACGATGTTGCGGATGCCGCGCGAGCGAAGGGTGCTGTCGAGCTGCGAATTGAAGAAGCCGCTGTAGCGGGTCTTGTGCAGGACAATGTCGCCCGGCTGGGGCATCAGCGCATCGACCAGTTCGTAGTCCCAGGTCCCCTTGGCCAGCAGGGTGCCCTGCAGCTCCGGCCGCTGGCGCATGGTCTTCAGGGCGTTGGACTTGTGGAAGTTGGGCGAGCCCGGCCCGCCGGCCTCGACATAGTCGGCGTCCCAGCCGTTCTGGAAGTAGATCACCGGCATGCCGGCGGCGCGGGCCACCTCGAGCACGCCCTTCGTGTTCTGGATCACGCGATCCGCGCCCGAGATGTCGAATCCGGCCAGATCCAGATAGCCCCCCGGCGAGGCGTAGGCGTTCTGCATGTCGATGACGATCACCGCCGTCTGCGACACCGAAACCGGGATCGGTTCGGGCCGGGCCGGGAGCATGATGATGTCGTCGGGCGTTGGCATGCCGAAGCGGGCCCTTGCGTTGTCGGGGCCGTAACATGGCATACGCTGGCGTGGCGCCAACCCATCCCGAGCCGGAGTTTCCGTTCCATGTCCGATCGCCTGCCAGACGCCAGCCTTGACCAGATTTTCCGCACGGCCCGGACGCGCAACGGCTGGACGCCGGAGACGATCAGCGAGGCGCTGATCCGCGAGATCTACGACACCGCCAAATGGGGTCCGACCTCGTCCAACTGTTGTCCGGGCCGGTTCGTGTTCCTGACCAGTGATGCGGCCAAGGCGCGGCTGGCCCCGCACATGTCGTCCGGCAACCGGGCCAAGACCTTTGCCGCGCCGGTCAATGTCATCCTGGCCTACGACATGGCCTTCCATGAGCGGCTGCCCTACCTCGCGCCGCACAGCCCGAACGCAAAGGACTGGTTCACCTCCAACGAGGCGCTGGTCAAGGAAACGGCCTTCCGCAACGGCTCGCTGCAGGCGGCCTATCTGATGATCGCGGCGCGGTCGCTGGGGCTGGATTGCGGGCCGATGTCGGGCGTGAAGCTGGACGGTGTGAACGCCGAGTTCTTCGCCGGCACGACCTGGGAAGCGAACTTCATCTGCAACATCGGGCACGGGACGGATGATCACCTGCATCCCCGTGCGCCGCGGCTGGACTTTGAAGAGGCGTGCCGGGTTTTGTAGAGCGGAGAGCCGAGGCGCAAATACCGAACGTCATCCTCGCCCTTGTGGCGAGGACCCCTCGCGCAGTTGCACAAGCGGCTCCCCAGCCTGACGCGTTCGGGACGCGTCGAGAGGGATCCTGGGCACAAGGCCCAGGATGACGACGGTAGGGTTAGCCTACCCGTTGGGCCCACGCGGTGGTCAGCTCTGCCGCTGCTCCTGTCCCGAACACATACCGGTCCGGCCGCACCAGAACCGCTTCGGCGTCGCGGCTCTCGAACCATGCAGACAGCTGGTCCGCGAACGGCGCCAGCGGGCTGTCCGCCAGCGACGCGCGGTCGATCAGCCACGGCCCCTCGCCGAGCAGGTCATCCAGACGCACATCGCCCGCCCAGGGCTGGGGAAAATACTCCCCGCCCACGCCGTCCAGCATCACGCCGGGACCGAGCCGCAGCGGCGCGATCGGCGGCGGGGCATGGCCTGCGGCGCGTTGGGCCAGCATGCCGGCGTCGCGCATGGCGGCCGCCTGCGGGTCGCTGATGCAGACGACCCGGCCCATGGCGATGGCCAGTTCGATGACGCTGCGCACCTGCGGCTCGCGCTCGGTCTGGTAGCTGTCGAGCAGGGCAGGGTCCGCGTCGGGCCGGATCACCGCCGCCAGCTTCCAGGCCAGATTGTCGACGTCGCGAAGACCCGAACACAGGCCCTGTCCCGCCAAGGGCGGTGTCTGGTGTGCGGCGTCGCCAGCCAATAGCACGCGGCCTTCCCGCCAGCGGTCGGCGACCCGGCCGTGGAAGCGGTAGACCGCCTTGCGCTCGATCGCGACGACATCCTCGCAGTTCCAGGGCTTCAGCAGGTCGCGGATGACGGCGTCGTCGAGCAGGTCCTCGGGCTGCTCACCGGGCAGCAGCATGAACTCCCAGCGATGCCGGCCCTGGCTCATCACCAGGCAGGTGGTCGGCCGGGCCGGGTCACAGATCTGCAGGTTGGCCTGGGGCAGTCGTGAGACGTCGCTGACCACCGCGTCGATGACCAGCCAGGGCTCGTCGAAACCGTAGTCGCTCTGGCCGATGCCGAGGGCGTCGCGGACCGGGCTCTTGGCGCCGTCGCAGGCCACCATCCAGCGGGCCCGGATTTCGGTCCTGCCGTCTGGTCCGTCCACAGAGGCGGTCACACCGTCGGCGTCCCGGGTGAAGCTGGTGAGGCTGTGCCCAAGCCGGGCGTCGATGAGCGGCGACCCTGTCGCCAGCCGCCGCAAGGCATGCTCGAGGCTCGGCTGATGGAACATGTAGCCCGGCGCCCAGCCGGACGGGCTGTCCAGACGCTGGTCGTAGCGCATGAGGATCTCGCCGGCGGCGTTGCGGAACTCATAGGCCGCCGCCGGCTGCGAGGCCGCCTGCATCTCCTCGGCGATGCCGAGCTTCTGGAACAGCCGCATGATCTCGTGATCGAAATGGGCGGCGCGGGGCAGGGGATAGACGCCCGTGTCCTTCTCGACGGCGATGGCCGTCACGCCCTGCCGGGCCAGCAGGGCGCAGAGCGCCGCGCCGACAGGACCCATGCCGGCGACCAGGACGTCGCAGTCGTAAATCATCAGACCGCCTCGCAGACCGCTTCGATGGCGCCCAGGCCATCGACCTCGCAGCGCATCACGTCGCCGGCCTTGAGGAACTGACGGGGGTTCATCGCCGCGCCGACGCCGCCGGGCGTGCCGGTGAAGATCACGTCGCCGGGCTCCAGCGTCATGGCCGTCGACAGGTGCTCGATCTGCGCCCAGACGTCGAACACCAGGTTCTTCGTGTTCGAGTTCTGCCGCGTTTCGCCGTTGATCAGGCAGCGCAGTCCGAGCGTGTGCGGGTCGGCGATCTCGTCTGCGGTGGTGATCCAGGGGCCGAACGGGGCGTGGGTGTCGAACGACTTGCCCAGCGACCACTGTGGTGTGCGGTGCTGCCACATCCGCTCGGTGACGTCGTTGCCGACGCACCAGCCGAACACGGCGGCGGCAGCGTTCGCCTTGCTGATGTTGCGGCCGCCGACGCCGATCACAGCGACCATCTCGACTTCGTAATCGCAGGCGGGGGTGGGGACCTGCACCGGGTCGTACGGCCCGGTCACCGCCGTGCCGGCTTTGGTGAACCAGACCTGGTTGGGCGGTGTCTCGACGCCGCTCTCGGCGATGTGGTCGGCGTAGTTGAGGCCGATCGCCCAGATTTTCCCGGGCCGGGGGATCGGCGCCAGCAGGCGGACGCTGTCCAGCGCCAGGGCGCCGGTTCCGGCCGCTGCAATGGCGCGGACCTCGGCCTCAACGCTCGGCCAGGCCTTGATCAGGCCGATCATGTCGCCGGGCAGGCCGGGAGCCGCGCGGTTCAACGGCACGATGCGGTCGCCGATGACGACGCCCAGTTCCGGCGCGCCGCCGGCGGTGAAGGTGGCGAGTTTCATGTCTGTCGTTCCTAGCCGAAGTCCGGCGGCGAGGGCTGGCCCCACTGCACGCCGAGAAGGTCCTGAAGGGTGGCGGTGTTCGGGGCGTCGGCGGCGGTGAACAGGTCGCCGTCGGTCCAGTGTTCGAGGATGTTGCCCCAGGGATCGCGCCAGTAGTCGAACACCTGGCTGCCGAGAATATGACGCCCCACGCCCCAGGCCGGGGTGCGGGCGCCGGCCTTGAGGTGCGTGTGGCCGGCCATCAGGTCATCCAGATCGCGCACCTCGAAGGCGGCGTGGTTGAAGCCCGGGCCGGTCGGCGCCTGGAGAAGGAACAGGGTGTGGTGGTCCGTCGGCGTGTCGCCCCGGTCGCAGCGCAGGAAGGCGCCGATGGAGAACTCCGGCGCGACGGCGATCTCGTCGGAGGTCAGGAAGCCGAACCGGGCCTTGTACCAGGCCTCGGACGCCCGGAAATCCGACACACCGAGCACCGCGTGGCCCAGCCGGATGACGTTGGCGGGCCCCTCGCCGGTCCGCTTCACGGTGCGCAGACGGGGACGCGCCTCGATGTTGTTCCACGGCGGGCGCGGCGCGAAGGTCGCGGGGTCGGTCCAGGTCTGGCCGGCGACGACCTCGACCTGATGGCCGTCCGGATCGCGGAGGCGCACGACGGACCCGCCGCCGGGCGCGTCCAGAGGCTCGATCGCCACGCCCTCGGCGGTGGCCAGCGTCCGCAGATCGTCGAGGCTCGCGGCGCGGAAACCGATGGCCGCGAACCCGGCATCGCCGCGCTCGGTGGCATGCAGAAACGGCGCGCCGCCCTGGCCGCGCATGAACAGGCGCGTCTCGTCGGCCATGGCGACCTCGAGCCCGAACTGTTCGAGGAAGGCCTGCATCTCGGTCAGGTCCGGCGCGCTGAAGCGGACGTAGGCGATGTCCTCGATACGGATCAGGCTCATGATCGGGTCTCCGTGAAAATGTCGGCGGCAGCGGCGTCGCTGAGGGCGCGGGCGAGGTCTTCGGCGACGCCCAGGCCGCGCAGCAGGCCGAAGTTCAGGTCGCGGCAGAGGTCGGCCGCCGGGGTCTGGCCGCGCGGTTCGAGCACCCGGGTGATGGCGATCATGGCCATGCCCATGGCCATCAGGACGCCCGTCTCAAGCGTCAGTCCACGGAAGGCGCCGCAGGTCAGGCCGGTCTCGATGTCGGCGCGCAGGCCCCGGTTCAGCGGGGCGTCCGGCAGGGTAGCGCCCGCGAACAGCCGCATCATCGCGCGGGACCGCTCGGGGTTCTGGAGGGCGAAGCGCACGACGACCGTCTGGGCGCGGGCCATGCGGCGGGCGGGATCGGTCAGGCCGTTGTTGACCCGGTCGACCTCGGCCTCGACCTCGGCGCGCACCTGTCGCGCGATCTCCCGCGCCAGCGCGTCCTTGTCGGCGAAGTGGTTGTAGAAGCTGCCCTTGGCCACGTCGGCGGCGGCGACGATGTCGTCGATGCTGACGGCGTCGACGGACTGGGCGGAGAACAGGCTCTCGCCGGCCTGCAGCAGCGCCGCCCGCGTTCTGGCGCGGCGCCGGTCCGGTCTGACGTCGATGGGGTCGGCGATCATCGCGCGGGTCCATATTTGACTATTTGGTCACTATTGAACTAATCAGTCAGAATTGCAAGCCGATCGGGGATCGGGCATGGGCTCCGGTCAGCGAGACCGCGCAGACGGCCTGACGCCACAAGGGGAAGCGCCGATGACCACGCCCACGCCGATCAACCCTTTCGCCGGGCAGGATGTCCGGACCCTGATCGACGCCCAGGCGACTCGGCGCGGCGAACATCCGGCGCTGATCTGGGAGCCTTTCGACGGCGAGGGCCGTACCTGGTCCTATGCGCAGCTGGCGGAGGCGATCCGCCGGTTCGCCTCCGGACTGCAGGCGCGGGGCGTCCAGCCGGCCGACCGGGTGCTGGTGCACCTCGACAACTGTCCGGAGTCGGTCATCGCCTGGCTCGGCTGCGCCTATGCCGGGGCGGTGGCGGTCACGACCAACGCCAAGTCCAGCGCCGACGAGATCAGCTATTTCGCGACCCACAGCGGCGCGGTCGGCGGCGTCACCCAGCCCTGCTTCGCCCACCTCGTGCGCGACGCCGCGCCCGGTCTCGGCTGGCTGGTGGTGACCGACACCGACAACGGCGCGCCGGCGACGGCCGACGTAGCGGACTTCGAGCCGTTCGCGGCCCTGTCAGGGGATCCGGCGACCCTGACCGAGCGGCCGCACGACCCGATGGCACATTTCGGCATCCAGTACACCTCCGGCACCACGGCCCGGCCCAAGGCGGTGCTGTGGACCCACGCCAACTTCCTCTGGGGCGCGAAGATGTGCGCCCTGCACGAGGACCTGCGGCCGGAGGACGTGCATCTGGTCTTTCTGCCGATGTTCCACACCAACGCGCAGGTCTATTCGGTGGCGGCCGCCCTCTGGGCCGGGGCGACCATCGTGCTGCAGCCGAAATTCTCCGCCTCGCGGTTCTGGCCGGTGTCGCTCAAGCACGGCTGCACCTGGGCCTCGATGGTGCCCTTCTGCCTCAAGGCCATCGCCGAGCAGCCGAAGCCTGAGCGGCACAGCTATCGTTTCTGGGGCAACGGCATATGCGAACCGCCGACCGACGCCCTGTTCGGGGTCAAGACCATCGGCTGGTGGGGTATGACCGAGACCATGACCCAGGGCACGGTGGGTCATCCGCATCTACCGGACGCCCCGATGTCGATGGGACGGCCTTCGCCGGGCTACCGCATCCATGTGCTTGATGAGGATGGTCAGCCGGTGAAGCCGGGCCAGACCGGCGACCTGCTGGTCGGCGGGCAGCCCGGGGTGTCGCTGTTTCTGGAATACGCCAATGACCCGGAGGCGACCGCGAAGGCCTACACGGCCGACGGCCTTTTCATCACCGGCGACCGGGTTCGGCTCGGTGAGGACGGCTTCCTGTATTTCGCCGACCGCAGCAAGGACATGCTCAAGGTCGGCGGCGAGAACGTCGCCGCGTCGGAAATCGAGCGGGTCGTGGCGAGTGTCGCCGGCGTGAAGGAGTGCGCGGTTGTCGGCCGGCGGCACCCGATGCTCGACGAGGTCCCGGTGGCGTTTGTGATTCCGGTGGACGCTGGGGATCTGGGCCTGCCGGACCGCATTCTCGAAGCCTGCGCCGCGACCCTGGCCAGCTTCAAGCGGCCGCATGAGGTGCGGCTGGTGCCGGAACTGCCGCGCTCGACCCTGGAAAAGATCGCCAAGGCCGAGTTGCGGGCGGTGCTGGCGGCGGAGGGGAAAGGCTAGCGCCTTGTCGCCCCTGTCCCCCGGGGTCTATCACCGTCGGCCATACAGGAGCGAGACATGGCCGCGGGCTTCACCTTCACCGAGACGCTGACCGAGGCGGATCGCGAGATCCTCACCGACGAGGCCCTGGCCTTTCTGGGCGAGCTGGTCGACCGGTTCGCGGCGCGGCGTGACGCGCTGCTGGCCGACCGCAAGGTCTGGCAGGCCGGGATCGACGCCGGCGGCCTGCCCGGCTTTCGACCCGAGACGGCGGCGATCCGCGAGGGCGACTGGACCGTCGGCGCCCTGCCCGCCGACCTGCTCGACCGCCGGGTGGAGATTACCGGCCCGGCCGAGCCGAAAATGATCATCAACGCCCTGAACAGCGACGTGAAGCTGTTCATGGCCGACTTCGAGGACGCCCTGTCGCCGACCTGGGCCAACGTCGTCGGCGGCCAGCGGGCCTTGCGCGACGCCATCGCCCGAACCCTGACTTACGACGACCCGGCCAGCGGCAAACACTATGCCCTGGGTCCGAAGCTCGCGACCCTGGTCGCCCGGGTGCGCGGCCTGCATCTCGACGAGAAGCACATCCTGCGCAACGGGAAGAAGGTCCCCGGGGCGCTGGTCGATTTCGGCCTCTATTTCCACCACAACCACGCCGCCCTGAAGGCCATCGGCAGCGGCCCCTACCTCTATGTGCCCAAGCTGGAGCACCACGAGGAAGCGCGCTGGTGGAACGACGTGTTCGTCTTCGCGCAGGAGCGGCACGGCGTGCCCGTCGGTACGATCAAGGCGACCATGCTGATCGAGACCCTGCCGGCGGTGTTCGAGATGGACGAGATCCTGTTCGAACTGAAGGATCACGCGGCCGCGCTGAACTGCGGCCGCTGGGACTACATCTTCAGCTACATCAAGACCCTGCGCCGTCACGGCGACCGGCTGCTGCCGGATCGCACGTCGGTCAGCATGGACAAGCCGTTCCTCGACGCCTACTCGCGCCTGCTGATCCGGACCTGCCATCGCCGCGGGGCGCTGGCCATGGGCGGCATGAGCGCCTTCATCCCGCGCAAGGATCCGGAGGAGAACGCCCAGGTGCTGGAGCGCGTCCGGGCCGACAAGGCGCGCGAGGCGGCCAACGGCCATGACGGCAGCTGGATCGCCCACCCCGGCCTGTCGGATGTGGTCAACGCCGTCTACGGCGCCGCCTTCGCGCCGGGGCGGACCAACCAGCTCGAAGTCAGCCGCGCCAATGACGCGCCCGTCACCGAGGCCGACCTGCTGGCCCCGCCGCCGGGGCCCTTCACCGAGGTCGGCCTGCGCCACAACCAGCGGGTCGCGGTGCAGTACATCGAGGCCTGGCTCGGCGGCTCCGGCGCGGTGGCGATCTATGGCCTGATGGAGGACGCGGCCACGGCCGAGATCAGCCGGGCGTCGATCTGGCAGTGGATCAGGAACGGCGTGACGCTTCATGACGGGACGCGGATGACGGCCGAGCTGTTCGAGACGACCTTCGTCGAGGAACTGGCCGTGGTCCGCGCCGAGGTCGGCGAGGAGCGCTGGGCGTCTGGTCGATGGTCCGAGGCCGCTGAGCTGATGCGCGACCTCTGCCTGCAGGACGAGTTCGCGGAGTTTTTGACGCTGAGCGCGTACGAGCGACTGTAGGGGCGGGCCCGACCAGACCCGTCATCCTCGCCCTTGTGGCGAGGACCCCTCGCGCAGCCGCAGGCGCTGCTCTCCAGCTTGACGGGTTCGGAGCCCTTTCAGAGGGGTCCTGGGCACAAGGCCCAGGATGACGGGCTTAGGGGAAAGTCACCTCGATCTGCTCATCGTATTTCAACTCCACCTCGTCCAGGTTCTCCCCCGGCCCCGCGCGGTCGATGACGAGGAAGTCGCTCTCGGTCTCCAGCGCCAGTGAGTAGTGGTGCCAGGTTCCGGCGGCGTAGTTCACGCCCTGATCGCCGGACGCCAGGAAGACCTCGATCCTGGCCGGGTCCAGATCGCCCGCCGGCGCCACGGCGATCAGGTAAGGCCGGCCGTTCAGGGGGATGAAGGCCTGGCTGCCGAGCGGATGGCGCTCCATGATCTTCAGCACCGGCGGCGCCAGCGGCTTGGAGCGGAACAGGCTGACGATGGTCCGGCCGCCACCCTGCGCCGTATCGATCGCCGCCAGGTCGTTGAACCGCGTCGTGGCGCCGTAGTTGATCGGGTACTGCTCGACGCCGTCGCGAGCCGAGATCACGTCGCCGTAGGGCGCGAAAGCTTCCGGCGTCAGAGGTTTCGGTGTGACCCGGCGCATCACCTGGACTCCGCCCTGATCCATGCGCCCAGCCGGTCGCGTTCGGCTTGCGTCATGCCGGTCTTGTTGCCGAGCGGCATGCTGTCGGTGGCGACCGCGCGCTCGTAGATGCGTGGGGCGTAGCGGCGGATTTCCTCGGGCGTGTCGTAGGCGACGCCGTTCGGAGCCGTTGCAAATCCCGGATTGGTCGGATGGGCCGAGTGGCAGCCGATACAGTGCTTCTGGATCGTCGCCTGCACCTCGCTGAACGGTACGACCCCGGCGACCTCGGCGGGCTTCGGCTTTGTCGCCAGGGCCAGCAGCATCACCATCAGGAAGATCAATGCTCCGCCCGCGAGGATTATCGGCTCGCTGAATCCGGCGTTCCGGCGATTGAAGAAGTGGCGGATGGTCAGGCCGCTGAGCCCGATCCCGGCGACCAGCAGCCAGTTGAGCGGGTGGTCGATGACCATCGGATAGTGGTTGCTGACCATCAGGAACAGCACCGGCAGGGTCATGTAGTTGTTGTGCACCGAGCGCATCTTGCCGCGCTTGCCGAGCGCGGGATCGACCGGCTCGCCGGCCAGCATGGCCGCGACGATCTTCCGCTGGTTGGGGATGATCACCAGGAAGACGTTGGCCACCATGACCGTGCCGATCATCCCGCCCAGATGAATGAAGGCGCCGCGGTTGCTGAAGATGTGGCTCAGGGCCCAGGCGGCGGCCGTCAGGACCATGAACCAGACTACCCCGAACAGCCGCAGCTTCTGGCCCAGCGGGGACCGGCACAGGCCGTCGTAGAGAATCCAGCCGCCGCCCAGAAAGCCGAGACCGATCGCCACCGCCTGCCAGGGCGCGAGCGCCGCCTTCGACGGATCGATCAGGTAGGTCGGGGCGCCGAGGTAGTAGGTCACCCCCAGCAGGGCGAAGCCGCTGAGCCAGGTGGTGTAGGCCTCCCATTTGAACCAGTGCAGGTCGTCCGGCATGTCCGGCGGGACCGAGAGGTATTTGCGCTTGTGATAGAAGCCGCCGCCGTGGACGGCCCACAGGTCCCCCTGCACGCCCTTGGGCGTGGTCGCGTCGGCCTTCAGCCGGGCGTCCAGCCACATGAAATAGAAGGACGAGCCGATCCAGGCGATGCCGGCGATGACGTGCAGCCACCGAACGCCGAGGTTCAGCCAGGCGAGGAGGTCCGCGATCATGGCGTCTCGATCATCTGCAGGAGTTGGGCGGCGACGGCCACGGCGATCACTTCGGGCGCCTTGCTCTTGAGGCCCGGCAGGCCGATCGGGCTGGTCAGGCGCGCGATGGCGTCTTCCGGTACGCCGTCCTCGCGCAGGCGGCGTAGGAAGCGGGCGCGTTTGGTGTCGGAGCCGATCAGGCCGCAGTAGCGGAAGGTCCCGGCGGTCAGGGCGGCCCGCGTCAACTGGTAGTCCAGGTCGTGGTTGTGGGTCAGGATCAGGACGAAGTCGTCCCCGACGATATCGCCGGCGATCTGAACGAGGCGGGTCTCGTCATGGACAGCGACGCCCGGCGCGGCGGCGTCGTCGCGACTGTCATACCAGTCGAGGCTGAAGGGCAGCGGCGCGAAAACCCGGGCGATGGCCTGGCCGACATGGCCGGCGCCGAACATCAGCAGGCGCGCGCGGCGGGCGTCGACGTTTTCAATCAGCGCGTCGCCGTCGCCGAGCTTCGGCCGGCGGCCGGGCAGGGGTTGGCCGTCGGACCCTATCAGGCGGATCAGGGAGCCGGGCCATTGATCCACCTTCGCCAATCCTCCCCGCTCCGCGTGGATGATAGAGCGGTGGAGATGGTCGCCGCGCACGCTGGCCTCCAGCTGATACCGCTCTCCCGCCGTCTCCAGCCGCGCCGCTTCGCCGAGCCAGTCCGCGCTGCCGCCATCGAGCCGTTCCAGCAGCAGCCGCACATGGCCGCCGCAGCACTGCTGCAGGAACGGCCCCAGCGGGTAGTCCTGCAAAGCCCAGCTTCGCTCGGACGCCAGCATTCGCCGCGCCTGGTCGGTCGCCCGAAACTCCAGCGCGCCACCGCCGATGGTGCCGCTCTGGCCCTGTTCGCCGACAAGCATCCGCGCCCCGGTCTCGCGCGGGGTAGAGCCCTCGGCGGCCACGACGGTGACCATGGCCAAGGCCTCGCCGCGCTGCACGGCGGTCAGGGCTCGCACGGCCCAGCTCACGCCAGACCCGCCCGGCGGCGGACGTCGCCCACGGCCATCAGGATGCGCTCGGGCGTCGCCGGGGCGTCCAGATCAGGCATGACGCGGTAGTCACCCGCCGCCGCCACCGCCTGTGTCAGGGCCGAGAACACCGAGATGGCCAGCATCAGCGGCGGTTCGCCCACGGCCTTCGACCGGTGGATCGTCGGCTCCGCGTTCGGCTCCTGCCAGAAGTCGATGTTGAGGACGCCCGGCCGGTCCGACGCCGTCGGGATCTTGTAGGTCGAGGGGGCATGGGTCTTCAGCACGCCCTTGCTGTCGAAGACGAGCTCCTCGGTGGTCAGCCAGCCCATGCCCTGGACGAAGCCGCCCTCGATCTGGCCCAGATCGATGGCCGGGTTCAGCGACCTGCCGCAGTCATGCAGGATGTCGGTGCGCAGGCAGCGGTTCTCGCCGGTCAGGGTGTCGATGATCACCTCCGACACCGCCGCGCCCCAGGCGTAGTAGAGGAACGGCCGGCCGTGATGGTTGGCGCGGTCGTAGTGGATCTTCGGCGTGCGGTAGTAGCCGGCGGCCAACAGCGAGACGCGGTTGAACCAGGCCTTCTTCGCCAGCTCGGCGAAGGTCAGGCTCCGGTCGCCGCCATGGACGGTATTGTCCGCGAACCTCACCTGAGCCTCGGCGACGCCCAGCGCCTTCGCCGCCACCTCGACCAGCCGGTCGCGGATCTGCATCGCCGCATCGAGCGCCGCCATGCCGTTGAGGTCCGAGCCTGACGAGGCGGCGGTGGCCGAGGTGTTGGGCACCTTGTCGGTGGTCGTGGCGGTGATCTTCACCCGGTCCAGATCGATGCCGAACACATCGGCGACCACCTGGGCGACCTTCACATAGAGGCCCTGGCCCATCTCCGTGCCGCCGTGGTTCAGCATGACGCTGCCGTCGCTGTAGACGTGAACCAGCGCCCCGGCCTGGTTGAGGTGGGTGGCGGTGAAGCTGATGCCGAACTTGACCGGCGTCAGGGCGATGCCGCGCTTGAGCCAGCGGTTCCCGGCGTTCCACTTGAGGATGGCCGCGCGGCGGGCGCGGTAGTCGCTGCTGGCCTCAAGCTGTTCGATCAGCGCGAGGGCCGGGCTGTTCTCGACGGTCTGGCCGTAGGGGGTCTGGTCGCCGGCCGCGCCATAGAGGTTGGCCTTGCGCACATCGAGCGGGTCCTTGCCCAGATGCAGGGCCATGGCGTCGATCGCCCGCTCGATGGCCATCATCCCCTGCGGTCCGCCGAAGCCGCGGAAGGCGGTGTTCGACACCGTGTGGGTGCGGAAACGGTGCGACACGATCTCCGCCGCCTGCAGGGCGTAGGCGTTGTCCGAATGGAACATCGCCCGGTCGTTGATGGCCATCGACAGGTCGGCCGAGTAGCCGCAGCGGCTGGCCAGGTCGAACGCCGCGCCGGCGAGCCTGCCGCTGTCGTCGAAGCCGACCGACCAGCTCGTCTCGAAGTCGTGGCGCTTGCCGGTCATGATCATGTCGTCGTCGCGGTCGACGCGCACCTTGGCCGGGCGGCCGGTGCGGACGGCGATCAGCGCCGCCGCCGCCGCGAACAGGGCCGGCTGGCTCTCCTTGCCGCCGAAGCCCCCGCCCATGCGGCGGATCTCGACGGTGACGGCGTGGTCCCGCAGGCCGAGCACCTTGGCGACATTGTGCTGCACCTCGGTCGGGTGCTGGGTCGATGACCAGACGTGAACGTCGCCGTCCTCGCGCGGGGTGGCCAGGGCGATCTGGCCTTCGAGGTAGAAATGGTCCTGGCCGCCGATGGCCAGCCGACCTTTCAGGATATGCGGTGCTGCGGCAATGGCGCCGGCGGCGTCGCCGAGGCGCATGGTCTGGGCGGGTTCGATGACGCTGCCGAAGGCGCGGGCCTGGGCGATGGTGAGGACGGCCGGCAGGTCCTCGTAGACCACCTTCGCGAGCTTCGAGGCGGCGAGCGCCTGCTCGCGCGTCTCGGCGGCCACGGCGAACAGCGACTGGCCGACGTACTGGACCAGGCCATCGGCGAAGAGAGGATCATCGCCAGCCACCGGGCTGACGTCGTTGGTCCCGGGGATGTCCTTCGCGCAGACCACATCGATCACGCCCGGCGCGGCGCGCACGGCGCTGAGGTCGAGCGAGACAACGCGGGCGTGGGCGCGCTCGCTCATGCCCAGGACCACATGCAGCAGGTCGCGCGGTTCCGGGATGTCGTCGATATACAAGGCCCGGCCGGCGACGTGACGTTCGGCGCTGTCGTGGCGGACGGAGGTGTGAACGACGCCGGAGTCAGCCATGCACCGGCTCCGCGTCCAGCACGTTGACGGCTTCGCCCCGTGACTCCGCGAACAACCGGCGCAGCAGGTTTTGCGCGGCGGTCAGGCGATAGGCGGCCGAGGCGCGCATGTCGTCGATCGGCTGGAAGTCGCTCGCCAGCGCGTCTGTGGCGGCTTCAACACTGGCTTCAGTCCAGGGCCGGCCGGTCAGGGCGGCCTCGCAGGCGGCGGCGCGTTTCGGCGTCGCGGCCATGCCGCCAAAGGCGACGCGGGCGTTTTCGACAACGCCGTCTTTTATGGTCAAGGCGAAGCCGCCACAGACGGCGGAGATGTCCTGGTCGAAGCGCTTGGACAGCTTGAACACGCGGTAGAGGGTGGCCGGGTCGGGGTGCGGTACGACCACGGCCTCCACGAACTCGCCGGGTTGGCGGTCCTGCTTGCCGTAGTCGAGGAAGTACGCCTCCAGCGGCAGTTCGCGGGTCACGGCGCCCTTGCGCAACACCAGCGTGGCGCCGAGGGCGATCAGGGCAGGGGGCATGTCGCCGATCGGCGAGCCGTTGGCGATGTTTCCGCCGATCGTGCCGCTGTTGCGCACCTGCACCGAGCCCAGCCGGCGGACCATCTCGCCGAGCGAGGGGTGCAGGCCGGCCAGAGTCGCCAGCGCATCGCTGTAGCGGACGCCGGCGCCGATGCGGACCCCCCCGGGCGTCCCGGCGATGGTCTTCAGCTCTCCGACGGCGTTGATCGAGATGATGGTCTTCAGATCGCGATGCTGCTTGGTCACCCACAGGCCGACGTCGGTGGCGCCGGCCAGCACGACGGCGTCTGGATGGGTCTCGACCAGACCGGCGAGATCGTCGAGCGATTTCGGCGCGAACCAGCGGCGGCCGTCGTGGTTCAGCGACAGGGGCTCTTCGCGCGACAGCGCCTGGAGCGCCGCGACGGGGTCGTCGTCCGCCCGGGTTCCGGCAGCCTCGCCGGCCGCCAGGATCGGCCCGTAGCCCGTGCAGCGGCAGAGGTTGCCGGCGATGCTGTCGGCCACCGGCGGCGGGCTGTCCTCGCGGCCGCGCGCCCACAGCGACATGACGAAGCCCGGGGTGCAGAAGCCGCACTGCGAGCCGTGATGCTCGACCAGCGCCGCCTGCACCGGGTGATCGCCGCCGAGGCTCTCGACCGTCTTCAGCGCCTTTCCGTCGAGCATCGGCGCGAACAGGATGCAGGCGTTGACCGCCCGCCATTTCACCCGGTCGCCGTCCAGCTCGCCCAGCGCCACGGTGCAGGCGCCGCAGTCGCCTTCGGCGCAACCCTCCTTGGTCCCGGTCCGGCGCAGGTCGTAGCGCAGCAGGTTCAGCACCGTGGTCGTAGGATCTACGTCGCAAAGCTCGCGGACCTCGCCATCGAGCACGAAGCGGACGACGTCGCGCACCCTCAGCTCCCCCGGTAGGTCGAGTAGCCGAACGGGCTGACCAGCAGCGGCACGTGGTAGTGGGCGGCCGTGTCGGCGACGCCGAAGTCGATGACCACGGTTTCGAGGAAGGCCGGGTCGGGCAGGGCCAGGCCCGCCGCGCGGAAATAGGCCCCGACCTCGAACTCCAGACGATAGGCGCCGGCCCTGATCGTCTCGCCGGTCAGCAGCGGGGCGTCGCATCGGCCGTCGGCGTTGGTCACCGTCTCGACCAGCACCTGGCCGTCCCGCAGCAGCCGCAGCGCCACGCCGGCGGCTGGCCGGCCGTGGGTGGTGTCCAGAACGTGCGTCGTCAGACCGGTCATCGGCGCTCCAGCGCCCGCGAAGCGCGGGTTAGCCGGTCAGATTCCCCCCCGAAAGCGCCGAATGCAACCTTCACCGGCCCCGAAAGGCGCGCAAACCTTGACGATGGGCGTCTCACGAGCCTGCTATGGCCGTCCCATGAGCGACAGTTACCCCAGAGACCTGATCGGCTACGGCCCCCATCCTCCGCATGCGGACTGGCCGGGCGGCGCGCGCATCGCCGTCCAGATCGTGCTGAACTACGAGGAGGGCGGTGAGAACAGCGTGCTGCACGGCGACGCGGGGGCCGAGACCTTCCTGTCGGACATGATCTTTCCGGGGCCCGTCGAGGGCGACCGCAACATGAGCATGGAGTCGATCTACGAATACGGTTCCCGCGCCGGGGTCTGGCGGCTGCTGCGGCTGTTCGACAAATATGACGTGCCGCTGACGGTGTTCGGCGTGGCGTCGGCCATGGCGCGCAATCCGGTCGCGGTCGAGGCCTTCCTTCAGGCCGGCCACGAGATCGCCAGCCACGGCTACCGCTGGATCAACTATCAGTCCGTGCCCGAGGCCGTGGAGCGCGAACACATGGCGCGGGCGATCGAGATCCACACCCGCCTGACCGGCGAGCGACCGCTGGGCTGGTACACCGGCCGGACCAGTTCCAACACGCGGCGCCTGGCGGCGGAGGAGGGCGGCTTTCTCTATGACGCCGATGACTATTCCGACGACCTTCCGTTCTGGTCGACCCAGACGGCCACGCCGCATCTGATCGTGCCCTACACGCTGGAAGCCAACGACATGCGCTTCTCCGGCACGGGGCTGAACACCGGCGACCAGTTCTTCAGCTACCTGCGCGACGCCTTCGATGTGCTCTACGCCGAGGGCGAGGAGCGGCCGCGCATGCTGTCGATCGGCCTGCACTGCCGACTGGCCGGGCGGCCGGGCAAGCTGGCCGGGCTGGAGCGGTTCCTGAAACACGCGCTGTCGCACCAGGACGTCTGGTTCGCCCGGCGCATCGAGATCGCCCGACACTGGCGAAAGCGGCATCCGCATGTCGGGTAGGGAAGGGTTCATCCAGCGCTACGGGGCAATCTACGAGGACAGCCCCTGGGTCGCCGAGGCTGTCTGGCCCGGCGCCGGCGCGCTGCGTTCGGTCCAGGCGATGGCCGGTGCGATGGCGGCCGTCGTCGACTCTGCCTCGCACGAGCAGAAGCTGGCCCTGATCCGCGCCCACCCGCAGCTGGCCAGTCGCGCGCGCATGGCCGACGCCTCGGTGCGCGAGCAGTCCGGCGCCGGTCTCGACCAGTGCACGGCCGAGGAGTTCGCCGACTTCCAGCGGCTCAACGCCGCCTACAACGCCCGTTTCGGCTTTCCCTTCATCGTCGCGGTGAAGGGGATGAGCCGGCGCGATATCCTGGACGCCTTCGCGGCCCGGCTCGGCCATGATCCCGAGACCGAGTTCGCCGAGGCCCTGCGCCAGATCCACCGTATCGCCGCCTTCCGGCTGGCCGAGCTGTTCGAGGACGCGTCTTGAGTAACCCCTTCACCGGCCTGATCGATCTGGCGCAGCCGCGGCTGGGCGGCGAGGTCGTCTACGCCACCGACGACTTCTTCGCCGACAAGGCCCGGCTGATCGACTCGGCCGAGCCGGTCTTCATCCCCGGCAAGTACGACGACAACGGAAAGTGGATGGACGGCTGGGAAAGCCGCCGCAAGCGGATCCCCGGCCACGACTGGGCGATCGTGAAGCTGGGCGCGCCGGGCGAGATCGCCGGCTTCGAGATCGACACCCGCAACTTCACGGGCAACTACCCGCCGAAGGCGTCGATCGAGGGCTGCGTGTCGGACGCGGCGGTCCCGGCCGACGACGCCGTCTGGACGACCCTGGTCCCGGTGATGGACCTGAACGGTAACGACCGCCGCTGGGTGAAGGCGCAGGCCGGTGGGGTCTGGACCCATGTGCGGCTTAGCATCTTCCCGGACGGCGGCGTGGCGCGGCTGCGGGTCTACGGGACGATCCACAAGGACTGGAGCAAGGTCGCGCAGGATACGGTGCTCGACCTGCTGGCCATGGAGAATGGCGGCCGGGGCCTCATCGCCAACGATGAGCATTTCGGCCGGGTCGAGAACCTGACCGCGCCGGGGCGGGGCCGGGACATGGGCGACGGCTGGGAGACCCGCCGCCGGCGCGAACCGGGCCACGACTGGGCGATCCTGGAGCTCGGCCATGCCGGGGTGATCGACGAGATCATCGTCGATACGGCCCACTTCAAGGGCAACTACCCTGACCGCTGTTCGATCCAGGCCTCGGCCGAGGCGTCAGGAACGCCGGAGGAGATCGCGCGGCAGGCAGAGGGCTGGCCGGTGCTGCTGCGCGAGACAAAGCTGCGGATGGACCACATCCACGTCTTCAGGACCGAAATTCAGCCGCACGGCCCAATCCGGTTCGTGCGGCTGAACATCTATCCCGACGGCGGGGTCAGCCGCCTGCGGTTGAAGGGCCGGCTGGCCGGGGGCTGACGAACCCCGCTCCGTCATCCTCGGGCGTGTCCCGAGGATCCATGCGCACGGACCCGGATCGTGAGGGCGGCGATGGCGGAGACGCCCGACCCCCACGGTGTTCATGGGTCCTCGGGACGAGCCCGAGGATGACGAGATTTGGGAACGGCCTAGTTGACCATCAGGCCCTGGATCTTGCCGTCGGCGTTGATCGACAGGGTCCAGTGCAGGGTCACGCCGTTCTGGAAGGTCACGTCGTAGGCGTAGGGGTCGGCCTGGCTGGTCGCCGTCACGGCGGTCACCGGGCCGAGCGCGGCCAGCTGGGCCGGCGCGGAGGTGTTCTGCTTCACAGCAGCGGCCAGTTCCGGGACCATGGCGTCGTAGTTCGGCGCGCCCGACTGGATGGCGGTGATGGTCGAACGCAGCGTCGCTTCAGCCTCGGTCGGCGTGGCGGCGAGAGCGGGGGCGGCGGCGCCGAGGGCGGCGGCGACGGCGAGGGCGGCGAAGAGTTTCATGGTGAGCTCCTGAAAGGCGCGGGTTCCATAGACCGCCGCGCGCCCGGTGACAGCTTAAAGCTTGGTCATGAAGTCAGGCGGCGACGGCCAGACCGCCCTGCCGGGCTATGAAGGCGATGACCTCGTCGAGGCCCTTGAGCCGTGAGAGGTCCGTCATCACGAACGGGCGGTCGCCGCGCTGGGCTCGCGCATCGGATTCCATGACCGCCAGATCGGCGCCGACGTAGGGGGCCAGGTCGGTCTTGTTGATGATCAGCAGGTCGGAGCGGGTGATCGCGGGGCCGCCCTTGCGGGGGATCTTCTCGCCCTGGCAGACGCTGACGACATAGAGGGTCAGGTCGGCGAGGTCCGGCGAGAAGGTGGCCGCCAGGTTGTCGCCGCCGCTCTCGATGAAGATCACGTCGAGGTCGGGAAAGCGGGCGTTCATGGTCGCGATGGCGGCCAGGTTGATCGAAGCATCCTCGCGGATCGCCGTGTGCGGGCAGCCGCCGGTCTCGACGCCGAGGATCCGGTCCTCCGGCAGGGCCTGCAGCCGGGCGAGGATCAGGGCGTCTTCCCGGGTGTAGATGTCGTTGGTCACCACCGCGACGCTCCAGCGATCGCGCATGGCCTTGCACAGCTTCTCGGTCAGGGTGGTCTTGCCCGAGCCGACCGGACCGCCGATGCCGACACGCAGGGGGCCGTGCTTGCTGTTCATGACGGGATTCCCAGAACGATGAGGACGAGTCCGACGCCCAGCACGAGGCACAGCGGGCCGTAGAAAAGCTGGTCCAGCCGCGCGAACGGCTGTTGCGGCGTGAGACGGCGCCAGGCGTGAAGCCAGGGCGCCACGCCCCGGACAAGGAACACGGCCGCCGCCGCCAACAGTCCGGTCCGCGCGAGCGGCGACGCCGTCACCGCGTTCCAACCGATCATCGCCACGACGATGCAGAGGGCGCCGGTCACCGCGAGGCTGGGCAGGACCCCCGGCATGCGGGTTTGGCCGCGCAGACCGATCACTGTCGCCACGCGCTCGGTCTCGGTGGCGCCCGGCCAGGGCAGGCCCAGACCCCATGCCAGGTGCAGGGCGGCGATGAGCAACAGGATCAGGCAAAGGGCGATGGCGACCAGGATCACGACAGAAACAACCTCGGCTGAAGGGTCTCGTGCCGCATGGCGGCGATGTCGGACATTATCGCCGCCGACCCGAGATCGTCCAAGGTCGAGTGGGTCGCACGGGCACCCGTCTCGAGCACGACGGCCTCCACGGCGGCGAGGGTGCGGACACCCTCGGTCTGGCCGAGCGGCACAAGCCGCAGGGCGACCGAGACCAGATTGCCGGCGAACGCGTGCAACGTCGCGACCAGCGCCTCGTTGAGGGGAATCCCCGCCAGCCCGCAGGCCGCGCCCACCGCGACCGGCCAGGGCGCTTCCTCAAGCGGGGGGCAATGGTCGGGCCAGGCGCGCGCAGCCTTCAGGAATGCGGCGCCCTGACCCATCGTCTCGGCCAATCGTTCGGCCGACGGTGCAAGCGCCCGCGCCAGATCGGCGACCTCGGCCAGTCTGCCGGCATCGTCCGCTGCCGCGTGGGCCTCGGCGAACAGCACCGCGTCGGTCCAGCCCGACCCGTCCGTCACCAGCCCGCTGATCCAGTCGACCAGCGTCGCGCCGTCCCGCACCGCGCCGTCGGCGATCGCCTGCTCCAGCCCGTGCGACCAGCCGAACATGCCGACCGGAAACGCCGGCGACAGCCAGGTCAGCAGGCGGAGGAGCGCAGCCTGGTCAGTCATGGTGATGATGGCCGTGTCCGTGGTCATGGCCGTGATCGCCATGATCGTGCGCCTGATGCGCCCCGCCATAAGCCCCGCCTTCAGGATCGAACGGCAGGATGACCCGTCTCACGGTCGCGCCGAGGTGCTCAAGCATGTGGGCGATCACGTGGTCATAGCGGATCAGCAGCTTGTCGCCGCTGATCTGGGTCGCCAGATGCCGGTTGCCCAGATGCCAGGCCAGCTGGAGCAGGTGCTCGGGCCCCTTGCCGGTCACTTCCAGCAACGCCTCCGGCGCTGCCAGCACCTCGATGATGCGGCCATCCTCCAGCGCCAGGCCATCGCCGTCCCGCAGTTGCACCGCTTCCGGGAGGTCGAGCAGGCATTGCAGGCCGTGATCGCCGGTCAGCACGATACGCCGGCGGTGACGGCCGTCCTGGTCGAGCGTGACGTGGTCGGTGGCGGGGCCGGCCCAGGTTCCGGCAGGCAGGATCTCGGTGACTTTGAGCATGGTCAGAACAGGAAATACCGTTGGGCCATCGGCAGGACCTCGGCCGGTTCACAGGTGAGCAGCTCGCCGTCGGCGCGGACCTCGTAGGTCTCCGGATCGACCTCGATGTGCGGCAGGGCGCTGTTGTGGATCATCGAGGCCTTCGAGAGGCCGCCGCGGGTGTTCTCGACCGCCAACAGTTCCTTGTCGACGCCGATGCGACCGGGCAGGCCGTTGTCGACCGCCGCCTGCGAGACAAACGTCACGGACGAGCGCGCCGTGGCCTTGCCGAAGGCCGCGAACATCGGCCGGTAGTGCACCGGCTGCGGGGTCGGGATCGACGCGTTGGGATCACCCATCGGGGCGGCGGCGATGGTCCCGCCCAGCAAGACCAGCGCCGGCTTCACGCCGAAGAAGGCTGGGTCCCACAGCACCAGGTCGGCCCGCTTGCCGACCTCGACGCTGCCGATGTGGCGGCTGAGACCCTGGGCGATGGCCGGATTGATCGTGTACTTGGCGATGTAGCGCTTGACCCGGTTGTTGTCGGCCGCGCCGTCGCCGGGCAGCGGTCCGCGCTGGCGCTTCA
This sequence comes from uncultured Caulobacter sp., assembly GCA_964541915.1. Classification (GTDB taxonomy): domain Bacteria; phylum Pseudomonadota; class Alphaproteobacteria; order Caulobacterales; family Caulobacteraceae; genus Caulobacter. Next base: position 37,378 of record CAZISF010000003.1, on the reverse strand, counting down.
TCTTGTCCGCGGTCTGCCAGGTGCGGATCAGCACCTCGCCGACCCGGCCCATGGCCTGGCTGTCGCTGCTGATGATCGAGAAGGCCCCGATGTCGTGCAGGATGTCTTCGGCCGCAATGGTTTCCTTGCGGATACGGCTTTCGGCGAAGGCGATGTCCTCGGGGATCGACGGATCGAGGTGGTGGCAGACCATCAGCATGTCGAGATGTTCGGCGATGGTGTTGACCGTGTAGGGCCGCGTCGGATTGGTCGAGGACGGGATCACGTTCGACAGGCCGCAGACCTTGATGATGTCCGGCGCATGGCCGCCGCCCGCGCCCTCGGTGTGGAAGGCGTGGATCGTGCGGCCCCGGAAGGCGCCGATGGTGTCCTCGACGAAGCCGGACTCATTGAGCGTGTCGGTGTGGATCATCACCTGCACATCGTAAGCGTCGGCCACCGACAGGCAGCAGTCGATCGCCGCCGGCGTGGTGCCCCAGTCCTCGTGCAGTTTCAGCGCGCAGGCGCCGGCGAGGATCTGCTCCTCCAGCGCGCCGGGCAGGGAGGCGTTGCCTTTGCCGGCGAAGGCGAGGTTCATCGGAAAGCCGTCGGCTGCCTGGATCATCCGTTCCAGATGCCAGGGGCCGGGGGTGCAGGTGGTGGCGTTGGTGCCGGTCGCGGGACCCGTTCCGCCGCCCAGCATCGTGGTGACGCCGCTCATCAGCGCCTCCTCGATCTGCTGAGGGCAGATGAAGTGGATGTGGGCGTCCATGCCGCCGGCGGTGAGGATCTTGCCCTCGCCGGCGATGGCTTCCGTGCCCGGGCCGACGATGATGGTCACGCCCGGCTGGGTGTCGGGATTGCCGGCCTTGCCGATGGCGGCGATGCGGCCGTCCTTCAGGCCGACGTCGGCCTTCACGATACCCCAATGGTCGATGATCAGGACGTTGGTGATCACCGTGTCGACCGCGCCCTGCGCCCGCGTCGCCTGGCTCTGGCCCATGCCGTCGCGGATCACCTTGCCGCCGCCGAACTTCACCTCCTCGCCGTAGGTGGTGAAGTCCTTCTCGACCTCGACGAACAGCTCGGTGTCGGCCAGCCGCACCCGGTCGCCGGTGGTCGGGCCGAACATGTCGGCGTAGAGGGCGCGGCTGATGCGGGCCATCAGAGGTCTCCCATCACGGCCTGGCGAAAGCCGTAGACCTTGCGGGCGCCGAGCAGCGGCACGAGCGTGACCTCGCGGGTCTGGCCGGGTTCGAACCGCACCGCCGTGCCGGCCGCGATGTCCAGCCTCTGACCCCGGGCCGCTTCACGGTCGAAGGCGAGCGCCGGGTTGGTCTCGAAGAAGTGGTAGTGGCTGCCGACCTGTATCGGGCGGTCACCGGTGTTGGCCACCTCCAGCGTGACCTTTGGCGCGCCCGCGTTGAGCTCGATCTCGCCGGGCGCGGTGATGACCTCGCCGGGGATCATCCGGCCACCGCCAGAAGCAGGCCGCCGATGGCCGTTCCGGCGCCCATCATGCGGATCAGGGCCGGACGTCTGATGGTCCTGACGGCCGCGCCCAGTCCAAGCCCGGACAGGTGGAGAGCGAGAGTCGACAGGGCGAAAGCCAGCGGGAAGGCGACCTGGAGGCCGCCCGCCGGCGCTTCCGACCCATGGGCGTAGCCGTGCGCCAGGCCGAAGGCCGCGATTAGCGCCAAACCCGCTGCAACGGGAACCCGGGCATTGGCCGCCGTGACGGCGCCCACCACCACCACCGACGCCATGATCAACGGCTCGATCAGTGGCGCGCCCGGGACTACGACACCCAGTCCATAGCCCGCGAGCATCGCCGCGACGAACGCGGTGGGCCAGGCCCAGAGCGCATTTCCGCCGCGCTGCGATGCCCACAGGCCGACGGCGATCATCGCCAGCATGTGGTCGAGGCCGCTGAAGGGATGGGCCAGGCCCGATGCGAACGACGCCGCCTCGTGGCCGGGATGGGCCAGCGCCGGCGAGGCGGCCAGCGTGGCCGCGAGGATCAGGGCGGACAGGGACAATTTGCGCATGGCGAACCTCAACGGATCGGGTGGTGAACGGTGACCAGCTTGGTCCCGTCGGGAAAGGTGGCCTCGACCTGGATGTCGTGGATCATCTCGGCGATGCCCTCCATCACCTGGTCGCGGCGAACGACGTGGGCCCCGGCCTCCATCAGTTCGGCGACCGAACGGCCGTCGCGGGCGCCCTCGACGACGAAATCGGTGATCAGGGCGATGGCCTCGGGATGGTTTAGCTTCACCCCGCGCTCCAGCCGCCGGCGGGCGACCACGGCGGCCATGGCGATCAGCAGCTTGTCCTTCTCGCGCGGAGTCAAATTCATCAGAGGGTCCAGACGCTGGGAGCGGGGCCGCCGCCGCTGAGGGCGGCGAGAGCGGGCAGCAGGACGCGGCGCAGGGCCAGGCCGTCCGGCGCGGCGATGCGGCAGACCAGCCTTCCGTCGAAGGCGCTGGCCCCGCCGAGCGGGCCGATCGCAGCGCGCACGGCGTCGAGCGGCCCGGCCGCGTCCGGCGCGACCAACAACAGGGTGGCGAAGGCGCCGGCGCCGGCCAGCAGCGGGCCGGAGCGGGTCAGGGCCAGGATGTCGCCGGCCAGTCGCAGGTCGTCGGCGAACAGCAGGCGGCCGTCCCGGCGGATCCGCCAGCGGTCATGGAAGTCCGTTCGCGTCACCGTCTCGCCCATTGCCCGGCGGCCGAGCACAACCGACTCGGCCAGCAGCAGGCGGCCGTCGGCGGCGACGTCGGCCTCGATGGTTCGATGCAGCGCCGAACGCTCGAACAGGATTGTTTCCTGCGGCAGCCAGTCGAGCCGTGCGCCGGCCCCGACCGTCAATCGCGCGGCGACTCCGGCGTGTCCGTCCTCCGCGCGATAGACCTTCTCGCAGGCCTGGGTGGTCAGGATGGCGGACGCGGCGGCGCCGACGTCGACGTCCCAGCTGAACCGGTCGCCGCCGGTCATGCCGCCGCCGGAATTGATCATCACCGCCTGCAGCGCGTCGTCGCGCACGGTCGGCAGGCGCAGCTTGGCGGAGCCCTCCTGGAACAGTTCGACCAGGCGTGTCCGGCCGTCCTCACGGCGCACGGTCAGCCGGCCACGTCCCGACGCCCGCTGTGGCGCGGCGGGCGCGGACTTCGGCTGGGCCGGAAACGGAAGGACGGCGGCGAGAGCCATGCGCCGACTGTCCGGGCGCGGCCCGGAAAGCGCAAGCCGCTCTCTGCCCGCTCGACCGTTCGTCGGGCGGCGCCTGTTTTTCGGGCAGCAAGATCGAGTCGACAGACGGCGCCAACCTGTGCAGGTCTGACGGCCGATGACGCAGGACACCGCCCCCACCACCGGCACGCTCGGCACGGCGCTAGCCCACGCCGCGCAACTGCTGACCCAGGACCCCGCGCTGGCCGAGGCGCAGGCGGTCGAGATCCTGCGCGCCGTGCCGGAGTACCCCGAGGCCCTGTTGATTCTTGGCGCGGCTCTGCGGCGTCAGGGTCGGGCCGAAGCGACGCTGTCCGTGCTTGAACCGGTCATTCGCACTCAGCCCAGCTGGCCGCCGGTGCATCAGGAAGCCGGACTGGCGCTGGCGGACCTTGGCCTGGCGCGGCCGGCGGTCGTCGCCCTGAGCCGGGCCGTGGCCCTGGACCCGAAACTCACCGTCGCCTGGGGCGCGCTGGCCGACCAGTTGCTGCTCGCCGGAGACGAGGCCGGCGCCGAGAAGGCCAGGGCCCAGCAGATCCGGGCTTCGACCTCCGACCCCGAGCTGCTCGAGGCGGCCGTCGCCCTGTGCGACAATCGGCTGGCGGTCGCCGAGCGCCTGCTCAAGCCCTACCTGTCGCGCCACCCCACCAACGCGGCCGCGATCCGCATGCTGGGCGAGGTCGCAGCGCGGCTGGGACGCCTGGAGGATGCGGAGACCCTGCTGTCCCGCTGCGTCGAGCTGGCCCCCGGCTTCGCAGAGGCGCGGCACAACCACGCCACCATCCTCTACCGCCTGAACCGGTCCGAGGAGGCGCTCGCCGAGCTGGACTGGCTGCTCGGACGCAATCCCGGCCACCCCGGCTATCGCAATCTGAAGGCCGCGACGCTCGGCCGGGTCGGCGACTATGAGGGTGCGATCGCGCTCTACGACGACCTGCTGAAGGCCTATCCGGACCAGCCGAAGGCCTGGATGAGCTATGGCCACTCGCTGAAGACGGTGGGGCGGCAGGCCGACAGCATCGCCGCCTACCGCCGGGCCATCGCCCTGACGCCGCAGCTGGGCGACGCCTGGTGGAGCCTGGCCAATCTCAAGACCGTGCGCTTCAGCAACGACGATATCACCGTCATGGAAACCCAGCTCGCCCGGACCGACCTGTCGGACGAGGACCGCTTCCATCTGCAGTTCGCGCTTGGCAAGGCGCTGGAGGACAGCGGCCAGTATGAGCGGTCGTTCGGCTTCTATCGCGACGGCGCGGCTCTGCGGCGGGCCGGGATCGAATACGACGCGGAAGAGACCAGCGCCCATGTCGCGCGGTCGAAGGCGACCCTGACCCGGACCTTCTTTGAGGCCAGGGCCGGCTGGGGCTGCGAAGCGCCCGATCCTGTCTTCATCGTCGGGCTTCCGCGATCCGGGTCGACCCTGATCGAGCAGATTCTCTCCAGCCATTCGGCGGTCGAGGGCACCATGGAGCTGCCCGACATCATCTCCATCGCCCGCCGCCTGGGCGGCCGGCACAAGAAGGACCGTCCGTCGGCTTATCCCGAGGTGCTGGAGACGCTGGACGCCGACGCCTGCCGTGCGCTGGGCGAGGAATACCTCGACCGCACGCGCATTCAGCGAAAGCTCGGCCGGCCGTTCTTCATCGACAAGATGCCGAACAATTTCGCCCATGTCGGCCTGATCCGGCTGATCCTGCCGCGGGCGAAGATCATCGACGCGCGCCGCCACCCGCTGGGCTGCTGCTTTTCAGCCTTCAAGCAGCACTTCGCCCGCGGGCAGACCTTCTCCTACGATCTGACCGAACTTGGCCGGTACTACGCCGACTACATCGACCTCATGGCCCATTGGGACGAGGCCATGCCGGGCGCGGTTCACCGGGTGATCTACGAGCGGATGATCGCCGATCCGGAGGCCGAAGTCCGGCGCCTGCTGGACTACTGCGGTCTGCCGTTCGAGCCGGGCTGTCTGAAGTTCTACGAGAACGACCGCGCGGTCCGGACGGCGAGTTCGGAGCAGGTCCGCCGGCCGATCTTCACCGACGGCGTCGATCAGTGGCGCGCCTACGAGCCGTGGCTGGGACCGTTGAAGGATGCGCTGGGGCCGGCGTTGCAATCCTGGGACTCCCCAATCTGAGTGCTCTCCGTGAGGCAATAGCGCCACACAAAGCTGCATCAGGGCGTCCCTCACCGCTTTTCAAACCGGGTCGCTTGACAGTCAGGGGGTCGGCAGCCTGTCTTTGTGGCGAGTCTGTGACGGGGAGGGTTGTCCATGACCATGAAGTTCGGGATGTCGGGGCGCAGGGCGACGGTGCTGACCTCGGTGCTGCTGGCCAGCTCGATGCTGACGGGGATCTCGGCGGCGTTCGCCCAGGACACCACCGTCGGCGAAGTGGTCGTCACGGCCCAGAAGCGCTCGGAAGACCTGCAGGACGTGCCAGTCAGCATCCAGGCGATCGGCAGTGAGAAGCTCGAAGCCCTCGTGATCTCGGACTTCAATGACTATGTGAAGTTCCTGCCCAGCGTGTCGTTCCAGAGCACCGCACCCGGGTTTTCGAGCGTCTACATGCGCGGCGTCGCCAGCGGCGGCGACGGCAACCACTCCGGCTCGCTGCCCAGCGTGGGCATCTATCTCGACGAGCAGCCGATCACGACGATCCAGGGCGCGCTCGACGTTCACGTCTACGACATGGAGCGGGTCGAGGCCCTCGCCGGCCCGCAGGGCACGCTTTACGGCGCCAGCTCGCAGGCCGGAACGATCCGTCTGATCACCAAGAAGCCGGACCTGAACGATTTCAGCGCGGCGATCGACACCGAGGTCAACAGCGTCGCCGAAGGTGACATGGGCTACGGCGTTGAGGGCTACGTGAACCTGCCGGTGTCGGACAATGCCGCCCTGCGGGTGGTCGGCTGGTACCAGCACGACGCCGGCTATATCGACAACGTCGCCAACACCCGGACCTATCCGACCTGGGGCGGCACGATCAACAACAACGCCTTCGCCGAAGACAACTACAACGACGTCACCACCGTCGGCGGCCGGATGGCGCTGAAAATCGACCTGAACGACACCTGGACCGTCACGCCGACCCTGATGGGCCAACGGGAAGTCGCCGGGGGCAACTTCTCCTACAACCCCGCCCAGGGCGATCTGCAGATCTCGCGCTACCGTCCGGAAAGCTCGAAGGACAAGTGGTGCCAGGCCTCGCTGACCGTCGAGGGCAAGATCGGCAACCTCGACCTGGTCTACGCCGGCGCCTACATGCGGCGGGCCGTGGATTCCCAGTCGGACTACTCCGACTACTCGTTCTTCTACGACACCCTGTTCGGCTACGGCGCCTACTGGGTCGACAGCCTCGGAAACCCGGTCGATCCGACCCAGTACATCCAGGCCCAGGATCGCTACACCAAGGAAAGCCACGAACTGCGGCTCTCGACGCCAGGCGACCTGCCCGTGCGCGCCGTCGGCGGCATCTTCTTCCAGACGCAGACCCACGGCATCGAGCAGCGCTACAAGATCGACGGCATCGATCCGGCCATTTCGGTGACCGGCTGGCCGGACACGATCTGGCTGACCGAGCAGTTCCGCACCGACAAGGACCAGGCCATCTTCGGCGAGGTCTCGTGGGACTTCGCGCCGGGCTGGACGGTGAACGCCGGCCTCCGTTACTTCCAGGCGGAGAACGGCCTGAAGGGCTTCTTCGGCTACAGCGGCGGCTACAGCGGCTCCACCGGCGAGTCCCAGTGCTTCCTGCCGACGCCTGTCACCGGTCACGGCCCCTGCACCAACCTGATCAAGTCGACCGAGGAAACCGGGACGACCCACAAGCTCAACGTGACCTGGAACGTCAACGACGACGCGATGGTCTACGGCACCTGGTCGACGGGCTACCGGCCCGGCGGCATCAACCGCAAGGGCACGCTGCCGCCCTACATTTCCGACTTCCTGACCAACTACGAGCTGGGCTGGAAGACGATGTGGTTCAACCGCTCGGTGCGCTGGAACGGCGCCTTCTATCTCGAGCGCTGGGAGGACTTCCAGTTCTCGGTGATCGGCTCCAACGGCCTGACCGAGATCCGCAACGCCGCCCAGGCGGAAATTCTCGGCTTTGAATCAGACGTGGTGTGGCGGGCGACCGAAGGGCTGACGTTCACAGGCGGTCTGGCCCTGACCGACGCCAAGCTGAGCGCCAATGACTGCGGCAAGACCGACGCCAGCGGCCACCCGATCACGGTCTGCCCGGTCGGGTCGCCCGGATTCCCGACAGGACCCGAAGCGCCGGACGGCACGCAGCTGCCGGTCACGCCGAAGTTCAAGGCGAACCTGACGGTGCGCTATGAGTGGACCATCGGCGCGCTCGACGCCCACCTCCAGGGCTCGATGGTCACCCAGAGCAGCAGCTGGGCGGACCTCCGGATCCTTCAGCGCGGCATCCTCGGCAAGCAGGACGGCTGGAGCTCGTTCGACGTGACGGCGGGCCTCGAAGGCGACGCCTGGACGGCCGAGTTCTTCGTCCAGAACCTGTCCGACGAGCGGGCCGACCTGACGCGCTACAGCCAGTGCCCGGAAACGGTCTGCGGCGGTGCGGTCTACTCCGTGCCCAACCAGCCCCGGACGATTGGCCTGCGGCTGGGACACAAGTTCTAGCGTCCGGACTCAAGCGCGGACCCTGGATTTCAAGGAGCTGGCCTATCGACTCCCGATCCGTGTCCCCGGCGAAGGCCCCGGGCGCGGATCGTGGAGTGCGGAATTGGCGCGTTATGTCCTCAATACCGCAGTAGACTCCGGATCCCGGCCTTCGCCGGGAAACCGGAATTGGACACGGACCCGAGGGCTGGCCGGATGACAAGGCTCCTTTCAGGCGGCAATCCGCAGATTCCCAAAGGCGACGGCGACGCGCCGGTGCGGGCCTACATCGCCGCGATGCCCGGCTGGAAACAGGCGGTGGGCGAACGCTTGGACGCCGTCATCGAAGAGGCCGTGCCCGGCGTGCGAAAGGCGGTGAAATGGAACTCGCCGCTCTACGGAGTCGAAGGCGAGGGTTGGTTCCTCAGCGTTCACTGCTTCACCCGCTATGTGAAGGTGACCTTCTTCCGCGGCGCCGCGCTCACGCCGGTTCCGCCCGGCGCGTCGAAACAGAAGGACGTCCGCTACCTCGACATCCACGAGGGCGGGGCCCTGGATGAAGGGCAGCTGACGGACTGGATCAGACAGGCAAGCCGGCTGCCGGGGGAACGGATGTGACGGACCGTTCGCTGCGTCTAACCAGCCGATAGCCGCCGCAGGATATCCGCGTAGGCGGCCTCTATGAGCACCGTGAGCG
>CAZISF010000003.1:0-28753 GCA_964541915.1 uncultured Caulobacter sp. | reverse complement strand
GCCGATAGCCGCCGCAGGATATCCGCGTAGGCGGCCTCTATGAGCACCGTGAGCGCAGGTTCGTCCAGCGGCACGCCCGGGCGGAGCTTCACATGGCGCATGCGCCTCCCCGAACCTTCGAGCAGGCCGTCGGGGTCGGGCAGGTCAGCGCCATGGAAGAAGCCGACGTTCACGTGCGCCTTGAAGGCGTTGACGTAGCCGAACGGCGCATCCTCGACACAGGCCACCGGGCAGCCGTCGTTGAGCATTTCGCCGACGTCGGGGCCACAGTCCCGCATGCGTTCAAACCACGGCCGCGCCATCAGCCGCAGGGGATCGGTCATGCCGACGAACCAGGCCTCGACCCGGGGATCACGTCGAACGGCGCCAGAGAACCGCAGAAACCCATCCATGTGATAATCATGCCGCGCCCGACCGTACGCGTCGAGCCGGGCGCCATGTGAAGGACATCTCCGTGAAGAAGAGCGACCTCATCCAGCCCGACGAGACGCCCGCGTCCGATCAGATTGACGCCAAGATCGCGGCCCTCGGCGACTGGCGCGGCGCCGCGCTCGCCAATGTGCGGGCCCTGATTCACGAAGCCGACCCGGATGTGGTCGAGACGATCAAATGGGGCCGGGTGCCGGTGTGGGAGCATGACGGCATCCTGACCACCGGCGAGACCTACAAGGCCGCCGTCAAGCTCACCTTCGCCAAGGGCGCGTCACTGGCCGACCCGACGGACCTGTTCAACGCCAGCCTTGAGGGCAACCTCCGCCGGGCCATCGACATCCACGAGGGCGAGACCCTCGACGCAACCGCGTTCAAGGCGCTGATCCGGGCGGCGGTGGCGCTCAACGTGTCGAAGAAGAACAAGCCGAAGACGACCAGGCCGAAGAAGGGCTGATCTACTTCTTCGCCCGCGCCGCGAAGGCGGCGATGCGGTCGCGCATGTCCGGGCCGACGCCCTCGCCGTGATAGACCTCGTGCGCCAGGCCGGACGCGATCGGCAGGCCGTCCGTGTGCGTGACCAGCCGCTTGTTGGCCGCATGGCTGAACGGCGAGTTGGCGGCGATCTCGGCGACCCAGGCGTCGATGGCGGCCTCGAAGACGTCGTCCGGCACGCAGGCATTGGCCAGGCCCATGGCCTCGGCCTCACGGCCGGAATAGGTGCGACAGGTGAACATCATCTCCCGCGCCTTGTAGGTCCCGACCCTGCGCGGCAGGCGCTGGCTGAGGCCCCAGACCGGGGTGAGGGCCCAGCGGGCGTGGGTGTCGGCGAACTTGGCGCTCCCGGCCGCCAGGATGATGTCGCCCGCCAGAGCCAGCTCCAGCGCGCCGGTATAGCAGTGGCCGTGGACGGCGCTGATCACCGGCATCGGCAGATTGGCCAGCCGCTCGATGACATGGGACTGGTAGTTGGGCCGGGGCAGCTTCTCGCCGGTGGCGATGTCGCCGAGGTCATGACCGGCCGAGAAACAGCGGCCCGCGCCGCGAATGACGACCACCGACGCGCTGCCGGGGTCGTCCTCCAGCGCCGCGACATGGCCCTCCAGCGCCTCGAACACCGGCACGTTGAGCGAGTTGAGCTTGTCCGGCCGGTTGAGGGTCAGGATCGCGGCGGGACCGCGATCCTCGCGCAGGACCAGATCGCTCATCAGGCGGCGGCCTTCTTCAGGAACACTGTCTGGGTGTTGGTGTATTCGAGCAGGCCTTCGAGCGCGCCCTCGACCCCGAGACCCGACTGCTTCTGGCCGCCGAAGGCCGCCAGCGGCGAGAGGTGCTGGCTCTCGTTGATCCAGACCGTGCCGGTGGCCAGACGCTCGGCCAGTTCCAGCGCCTTGTCCTCGTCCGAAGACCATATCGAGCCGCCGAGGCCGTATTCAGTGGCGTTGGCCTTGCCGACCACATCGTCCAGATCGTCCCATTTCAGCAGCGGCAGCACCGGGCCGAACTGCTCTTCCTGGACGATGCGCGAGTTCTCCGGCGGGTTGTCGATGATCGTCACCGGCACGAAGTAGCCGGGGGCATCCGATTTTTCGCCGCCGATCAGAAACTTGTAGCCGTTGGCCCTGGCGTCCTCGATCAGGTCCAGCACGCGCTGGTACTGCAGCTTGTTCTGGATCGGACCCATCTGGGTGCCCTGGTCGGCGCCGTCGCCCATCTTCACGGTCTTCGCGTAGGCGACGAGGGCGTCCTTGAGGGGCTCGTAGATGTCCTTGTGGACGTACATGCGCTTGGTCGCGATGCAGATCTGGCCGGTATTCTTGAAGGCAGCCCAGAACAGCTGCTCGGCGACCTTCTCGACGTCGACGTCGGGCATGACGATGGCCGCGTCATTCCCGCCCAGCTCCAGGGTGATGCGCTTCAGCGTCGCGGCGGCCGACTGCATGACCTTGCGGCCGGTCTGGGTCGAGCCGGTGAAGCTGACCTTGTCGATGCCCGGGTGGCTGGTGATCCAGGGGCCGAGGTCGTCGCCGCCGGTGACAATGTTGAGCACGCCGTCCGGCAGCACGCCGCGCAGCAGCTCGCCGATGCGCAGGGTGGTCAGCGGCGTGAAGGGCGAAGGCTTGAGGATCACCGTGTTGCCGGCCAGCAGGGCCGGGGCGACCTTGAACATGGCCAGGATGATCGGGAAGTTCCACGGGGCGATGGCGCCGACGACGCCGATCGGCACGTGGCGGGTCTCGCCGCGGCGCTCGCCGCTGTCCTCGACCACCGTCACCGGCAGGTCGAGGCTGGAGGTCGCCTGGCACCAGTAGGCGCCGCCGAGGATATCGCCCATGGCGTCGGCGTGCGGCTTGCCCTGTTCGGCGGTCAGCAGGCGCTTGAGCTCCTCGACGTTGCCACCCAGCACGCCGGCGATGGCCAGCAGGGTCTCGCGGCGTTTGGCGATCGGCGTGGCGCGCCAGGCGGGGAAGGCGGCGCGGGCGGCAGCGACCGCCTCATCCAGTTGCTCGCGCGAACAGTCCGGCGCCTGGCCGATGACCTGTTCGTTGGCCGGGTTCAGCACGTCGAACTGGCCGGCGCCGGCGACGCCCTTGCCGCCGATGGTCATGGTGTAGGTGTCGCTGGACATGGCTCGCTCCCTTTTCGTTGGCGGTACAATGACTCCGTGACGCTTGGTCAGCCAAGGGTGTCGCGCGCTTGATCAATTGACACGGTGCATGCAGATAGTTGCGACATTTCGCGGGGAGCTTCGGCGATGACCTTCAAACTCTACGGCACGCCCGGGTCGCTCTACACGGCCAAGGCGCGGTCCTGGCTGATCAAGAACGGCGTGCCGTTCGAGAACCGCGCCGCCGGCGAACCGCGCTTCCGCGAGGAGATCGTGCCGAAGATCGGCCGCTGGATCATTCCGGTGCTGGAAGCGGCCGATGGCGAGCTGCTGCAGGACGGCTCTGCGATCATCGAACGGCTCGAGGCCGACGGTCTGGCGCGCTGGCCGACGTTTCCGACCACGCCGCGCCATCGCCTGATCGGCCAGATCTTCGAGCTGTTCGGCGGCGAGGGCCTGCTGCGGCCGGCGATGCACTACCGCTGGAACTTCGACGCCGTGAACCAGCCGTTCGTCGGCCTCGACTTCGCCGCCGGCCTGGCCACGCCGGGCGCCGATCCCTCCGAAGGCGCGGCGGTGTTCCAGTTCGCGGCCCAGCGCATGCGCAAGGCGATGGGCGGGTTCGGCGTGTCGGAGGCGTCGATCCCGCTGGTCGAGGCGTCATACGAGGCGTTCCTCGCCCTGTTCGACGCCCATCTGGCGCATTCGCCCTATCTGCTCGGCGGCCGGCCGACGATCGGTGACTACGGCCTGATCGCGCCGCTCTATGCCCACCTGGGCCGTGACCCGTACCCGGCGGACCTGATGAAGCGAAAGGCGCACCGCGTCTGGCGCTGGGTCGAGCGGATGAACGCCGCCGACCTGGATTCCGGCGAGTACGGCTATCCGGCGCCGGCGCTGTTCGCCGACGACGGCGTGCCCGACACCCTGAAGGCGCTGCTGCGGTTCATCGCACAGGACTACCTGCCGGAGGTCCGGGCCTATGTGGACTTCAGCAACGGCTGGCTGGCCGAGCGGCCGGACCTGGAAGCCGGGACCAGCGGCCTGGCGCGGACCAGCGAGCGGGTCATCGGCCGTGCGGCGTTCGACTGGCGCGGCGTCGAGATCGCGGTTGGCGTCATGCCCTACCGGCTGTGGCTGCTGCAGAAGGTCCAGGATGCGGCCGACGCCCATGCCGACAACGCTGCATTAAATGCGCTGCTGTCGGAAACGGGTCTCGGCGATCTGGTCACGCTGCGCACGACACGCCGCGTGGAGCGCATCAACCAACTCGAGGTCTGGGGCCCGGCCCGCTGACCCTCGGCCTTGTCTTCCCATAGGGCGCCCCTCCATCATCGGGGCAACCAAGGGAGAAGACACATGGGTACGAGTCAGGCTGGCAAGACTCTGTTCGTCGCGGGCGGATCGAGCGGCATCAATCTGGGCATCGCCCGCTGCTTCGCCGCCGAAGGGGCCAATGTCGCCCTGATCAGCCGCAGTCCCGAGAAGATCGCCATCGCCGCGGCCGAGATCGGCGAGATCAACGGCGGCCGGGCTATCGGCATCGCCGCCGACGTGCGCGACTACGCGGCTGTCGAGGCCGCGCTGAAGGCCACGCACGACAAGTGGGGCGACATCGACACGGTCATATCCGGCGCGGCTGGCAACTTCGTCGCCCCAGCGCTGGGCATGTCGGCCAACGGCTTCAAGACGGTCGTCGACATCGACCTGATCGGCACTTTCAACGTGCTGCGAGCCTCGTTCGCGTTCCTGCGCAAGCCGGGCGCCTCGCTGATCTCGATCACGGCCGGCCAGGCCACGCGCGCCTCGATGTTCCAGGCCCATGTCTGCGCCGCCAAGGCCGGCATCAACATGCTGACCCAGTGCCTGGCGCTCGAGTGGGGTCCCGCCGGCGTGCGGGTCAACGCGATCTCGCCCGGCCCCATCGCCGACACCGAGGGCATGGCCCGCCTCGCGACCACACCGGAAGCCGAGGCCCGGGTGAAGGCCCGCGTGCCGCTGCGCCGCTACGGGACCAAGGACGAGATCGGCGACGCCGCCCTGTTCCTGAGTTCCGACGCCGCCCGCTACATCAACGGCGCCATCCTGCCGGTCGACGGCGGCTCTGGCTGCGGCGACGGCGCGGGTGACGCTCTGGGCAACTTCGGCGCCGCGTCCTACGCTTAAGCCAACAAAAATCAGAACCGTCAGGGAGAGCAGGAATGTCCATCGACTTCGAAATTCCGCCGGAGGCCAAGGCCATCCGCGAGAAGGTCCGCCAGTGGGTCAACGACGAGTGCCGGCCGGCTGAAAAGGCCCTGCTGGCGGGGGGCGACTACAAGACCATCCTCGGCGAGCTGCGGACCAAGGCCCGGGCCCAGGGCCTGTGGTGCCCGTTCATCCCCAAGGAACACGGCGGCATGGGCCTCGGCCCGCTGGCCAACGCCCTGGTGCAGATGGAACTCGGCGAGAGCTATCTGGGCGCCCTGTCGATGAACACCCAGGGTCCTGACGACGCGACCATGATGACCCTGCTGGCGCACGGCACCGAGTACCAGAAGGAAAAGTTCCTCAAGCCGCTGCTGAACGGCGAGAAGCGCATCTGCTACTCGATGACCGAGAAGGCCGCCGGCGCCGACGCCACGGGCATGCAGACGCGCGCGGTCAAGGACGGCAACGAGAACTACATCCTCAACGGCGAGAAGTGGTTCTCGTCGGCGGCCAGCGTCGCCGACATCGCCCTGGTCATGGCCAAGACCGATCCGGACGCCCCGCGGCACCAGCAGTTCTCGACCTTCATCGTCGAGCTGCCCAACCCCGGCTACCGCATCGTGCGCGACATCGGCACCATGGCCGCCGAAGGCCCGCTCTCCCATGTGCTAGGCGGCGGCCACTCCGAGATCGAGATCAAGGATCTGGTCGTGCCGGCCGAGAATCTGCTCGGCGGCGAGGGCAACGGCTTCAACATGGGCCAGCATCGCCTGGCCTATGGCCGCCTGCGCCACGGCATGCACAACGTCTCGATGGCCCAGCGGGCGCTCGATCTGGCGGTGGCCCACGTCACCAGCCGCGAGACCTTCGGCAAGAAGCTCAGCGAGCGCCAGGGCGTCCAGTTCATGCTCGCCGACTGCGCGCAGGATATCTACATCGCCCGGCTGATGCTGCTGCACATCGCCTACAAGGCGGAAAAGGGCCTGGACCTGCGCCAGGAGAACGGCATCGCCAAGGTTTATCTGGCCAACATGGTCCACCGGGTGGTCGACACGGCGATCCAGCTGCATGGCGCCCTCGGCTATTCGACCGACACGCCGCTGGCCCGCTGGTACACCCACATCCGCAGCCAGCGACTGGTCGACGGCCCGGACGAGGTCCACCGCTGGACCACCGGCCGCAACATCATCAAGGCGTTCCAGGCCACCGGCACCACCGCCGGCGCCTGCGGCGGGGATCTGCTCTAGGGCTGCGAGGGCAGGGCCTGGACCCGCCGGACGATCTCGTCCGCCGCCCGGTTCAGGCCCGGTCCGTCCAGGCTCTCCAGCGCGACGACCGCCGTCGCCTCGCGACCGTCCTTGCGGCGGCCGCGCTGGTAGGCGGGGTCGTAGTGCAGTTCCATCAGCGCCTCGGCCAGGGCCGCGTAGTCGCCGGCCGCGAGCAAGGCGCGCCAGCCCTCCAGCCGCTTCTGGCTGGGATGCACGGGCAGGCGGGCCAGCACGGCTTCGATCAGGTCGTGATTGGCGACGATGTCGCTGTAGGCCCGCACCAGATAGCGGGCCCGTTCGTCGCGCGGGGCGGCCACCTCGATGCGCGGCGCCGCCAGCATCCGCGCCCAGAGCGCCGGCGGGACCATCAGATCGCCGATGCGGCTCGACTCAGCCTCGACGACGGTCAGGCGCGTCGGATCGAGCGCCTCCATGGCCTGCAGCAGGTTCGACTCGAAACCCTTCTGGTTAGGCTGCGGCCTGCCGGGGAGCCCGCCGAACAGCGAGCCGCGATGGCCGGCCATGCCTTCCAGGTCGAGGGTCTGGACACCGCGCGCTGCGAGGGCGGTGAGAATCTCCGTCTTGCCCGTGCCGGTGTCACCATCGAGCAGCACTAGATTCAGAGACCACGCCTCGTCATAAAGCCTCGCCTGAACATGCCGACGGTAGGTCTTGTAGCCGCCCTGCAGCAGGCTGGTCCGCCAGCCGACCTTCGCGAGGATGGTCGCCATCGAGTCCGACCGCGAACCGCCCCGCCAGCAGTAGACCAGCGGCGCGAAGGTCTGCGGCTTGTCCGCCAGCTCGCCTTCCAGATAGCGGGCGATGTTGCGGGCGACGTAGGCCGCGCCGATGCGGTTGGCCTTCAGCCGCGACTCCTGGACGTAGATCGTACCGACCTCGGCCCGCTCGGCGTCATTCAGGACCGGAAGGTTGATGGCGCCAGGCAGATGGTCGAGCGCGAACTCGCCGGGGCTGCGGACGTCGATGATCGTCTCGAAGCTCGCAAGCGTGGCCGAGTCGGCGGTCTGCAGCAGCTGGATGCGCGACATGAAGGTCCTGTTCCGGCCTGTCTCCCCTACGCTGTAGGGGACTTCGCGCCCGTCGTTCAATATGAAGCGACGATCCTCAAGGAGCTATCCCGTGTCCGACCCCGTGCGACTGACCTCCCTGGCCCACGGCGGCGGCTGCGGCTGCAAACTGGCGCCGGCCGTCCTGCGCGAGATTCTCGCCAAGACCCCGGCAGCGGCGGTGTTCCCCGACCTGATGGTCGGAACCGAGACCTCGGACGACGCGGCGGTCTGGCGGCTGAATGACCAGCAGGCCCTGGTGGCCACGACGGACTTCTTCATGCCGGTTGTCGACGACCCGTTCGATTTCGGCCGTATCGCCGCGACCAACGCCCTGTCGGACGTCTACGCCATGGGGGCGACGCCGATCTTCGCCCTGGCGCTTGTCGGCATGCCGGTGGACCGGCTGCCGGTCGAGACGATCCAGCAGATCCTCGCCGGCGGCGCCTCGGTCTGCGCGGCTGCGGGCGTGCCGATCGCCGGCGGTCATTCGATCGACAGCGTTGAGCCGATCTACGGTCTCGTGGCGCTTGGCCTCGTCCATCCGGACAAGGTCCTGACCAATCGCGGCGCGCGGGCCGGCGATGTGCTGATCCTGACCAAGGCGCTGGGGGTCGGCATTCTCAGCGCGGCCTTCAAGCAGGAGAAGATGCCGGAGGGCGGCTACGCGGCGATGATCGCCTCGACGACGCAGTTGAACACCGTCGGCGCGGGCCTCGGCGATGTGCCGGGCGTGCACGCAGTGACCGACGTGACCGGCTTCGGCCTGCTCGGGCATCTCCTGGAGATGTGCCGGGGCGCCGGTCTGACGGCGGAGGTCGATGCGGATGCGCCGGCCCTGCTGACCGGCGTCGAGGCCCTCGCCAGCGGCGGCGTCCGCACCGGCGCATCGACGCGCAACTGGGCCAGCTATGGCGAGGCGGTGCGCCTGCCGGACGGCTTCGCCGACTGGCGCCGGGACATCCTCTGCGATCCCCAGACGAGCGGCGGCCTGCTGATCGCGGTGGCGCCGGACCAGGCCGATGCGGTGCTCCGCCATGTGACGGCCGCCGGGTTCGCGGCCTCGCGGCGCGTTGGCCGACTGATCGACGGCGTGGCGGAAGTCCGGGTTCTGGCGGACTGATTTTCCCCTCTTTCGGAGGATGTCCGGGTCCCCTGATCGATCAACAGTCGGTCGACCAGAGGAGGGCTCCCAGATGCACACCATCTTTCGCGCGGCCGCGGTCGTCACGTTCGCCGGACTGCTTACCGGCTGCGCCAGCCTGATCACCGGCGGCCCGTTGATCCGACCCGGCGAGCCGGTCGGCGCGATCGCCGTGATCAACCGAACCAGCCACCCCATCGGCGTCGTCGCCATTTCGGCCTGCAGCGCCGCCAGCTACGGGCTGAATCGCCTTCCGGACGGCGTCTCGATCCCGTCGGGCCGCAGCTACCAGTTCCAGGTCTCGGCGGGCTGCTGGGATGTCGACGCCGGGGCGTTCGGCGTCGGCGAGGCGCGTCAGCGGCTGACGGTCTCCGCCGGACGGGTGACCGGCTACACGGTGACGGACTAGGGCCAGAGCGGGCGGCTTGCGCGCGGCTGCGGGCGGGATAAGGTCCCCGCCTTTCCCTCGTCTTAGCGAGTATCCGCCATGGCCGTCGATCGTCGCCAACTCCTGCTGGGAGCCGCCGCCGCCGGCGCCGCCGTCTCCGCGCCCGACCTGACCTGGGCGGCTGCGGCCGGCCCGGTCGCCAACCCGCAACTGGCGGCCCTGCTCGATACCTTCGTGCAGGAGATGCTGGTCGACTCGCCCGAGACAGCGACGTCGCTCGGCCTCGACAACGGCGCCAACGCGGGCCTCAAGAGCAAGCTCAGCGGCGCGTCCGCCGCCGACCGCGGGGCGCAGGTCGCCGCCTATGAGGGCCGCCGCAAGCGCCTGCGGGCGATCGATCGCGCCTCGCTGACGCCCTCGGACGTGACCATCTTTGACACCGTCGACTATGCCCAGGGGATGGGTATCCAGGGCGGACAGTTCAGCTACGGCCTCGACTACGCCAATCCCTATATCGTCAGTCAGCAGAACGGCGCGGCCCTGAACACGCCGGAGTTCCTCAACTCCCAGCACCTGATCGCGGTGAAGGCAGACGCCGACGCCTATGTCGCGCGCCTGGAAGCCCTGGCGACCGTCATCGACGAGGAAACCGGCCGCATCCAGGCTGACGCCGCCGCCGGCGTATCGCCGCCCGACTTCATCCTCAATAACGCGCTCGGCCAGCTCCGGGGCATGCGCGCGGTCGCCGCCGGCGATACGCGTCTGGTCGGATCGCTGGTCGAACGGACCGCGGCAAAGGGCATTGCCGGCGACTACGCGAAGTCGGCGACCGCCATCGTGCAGACCAGCATCTATCCGGCGCTCGACCGCCAGATCGCGGCGCTGGCGGCCCTGCAGGCCGGCGCAAGTCCCGACGGGGGCGTCTGGCGTCTTCCGGACGGAGAAGCCTATTACGCCTGGGCGCTGCGTCAGGGCACAACGACCGAACGCACCGCCGACGACATCCACCAGATGGGCCTCGACCAGGGCGCGGCCATCGACGCCCAGATGGATGCGGTGCTCAAGGCGCAGGGCTTCACCCAGGGCACGGTCGGGGAGCGCATGGGCGCCCTGACCCGCGATCCGCGGTTCCTCTATCCCAATACCGAAGCCGGCAAGGCCGAGCTGATCGCCTACCTGAACGGCCGCATCGCCGCGATCCGGCCGATGATGGCGAAGCTGTCGAAACTGGGCCTCAAGGCCGAGGTCGAGGTTCGCCCGGTGCCGAAGGAGATCGAGGCCGGCGCGGCGCTCGGCTACATGAACTTCGCCTCCCTCGATGGGTCGCGGCCGGCGATCTACTATGTGAACCTGCAGGATACGGGGAACTGGCCGCGCTACACCCTGTGCAGCCTGACCATGCACGAGGCGATTCCAGGCCACGCTTGGCAGGGCGCCTACCTGGCCGAGCGTCGGGACCGGGTTCCGTCGATCGCGGCGCTGATGGGCTTCAACGCCTTCGTCGAGGGCTGGGCGCTCTATGCTGAACAGATGGCTGACGAAGTCGGCATGTATGCGGACGATCCGATGGGTCGCCTGGGCTATCTGCAGGCGCAGCGCTTCCGGGCCGCACGGCTGGTGGTCGACACCGGGCTGCATCACAAACGCTGGAGTCGCGCCCAGGCCATCACCTGGATGACGGGCGCCACGGGTCGTTCAACTGGCGCCATCACCAGCGAAGTCGATCGCTATTGCGCCAGTCCCGGCCAGGCCTGCGGCTACAAGGTCGGTCACACGGAAATCGTGCGCCTGCGTGAAACGGCGAAGACGGCGCTGGGCCCCAAGTTCGACATCCGCGACTTCAACGACGCGGTGGTCGGCACCGGCGGTGTGCCGATCAGCGTGCTGACCTCGGTGATCGACCGGTACGTCGAAGGGCAGCAAGCCCGCCGCAAGGGCTGGTTTCACTGGCCCCTCTAGACGGTCTGCCGCGTCAACGGTTCGTCGGTCGGCTCACGCTGCTTCGGACGAACCGTTGCACCGACTTGTGCGGTGACTTGTCCAGTTCGGACGCGGAGCCGCGCCAGACCACCTTGCCCTGATCGAGCATGGCGATTTCATCGGCGATGATGCGGGCCGAGACCAGGTCATGAGTGATCGACAGGGCCGTGCACCCCAGCCGCTTTACCTGGTCGACGATCAGCAGATTGATGGTCTCGGCGGTCATCGGGTCCAGACCGGTGGTGGGTTCGTCAAAGAACAGGATCTTGGGGCGCCCGACGATGGCCCGCGCCAGACCAACCCGCTTCTGCATCCCGCCGGACAGCTCCGAGGGATAGAGGTCGGCGACGGCGGACTCGAGCCGCACCTGGTCCAGCGCTTCGAGCGCGGCCTTGCGCGCGGCCTTGCGGCCCCGGCCGTCGGCGTTGATCAGGCGGAAGGCGACGTTTTCCCAGACCGTCAGGCTGTCGAACAGGGCCGCGCCCTGAAACAGGACGCCGGCGTTGCGGTAGAGCCTCTGTTGCTGGCGGCCCAGGCCTCCCGGCAGCCGCTTTCCTTCAAAGAGCACCTGGCCCGCGTCGGGCCGCATCAGGCCCAAGGCCAGCTTCAGAGTCACGGATTTGCCCTGGCCTGACCCGCCGATGATCACCAGGGACCGGCCGGCGTCGACGGCCAGGTCGAGCCCGTCCAGCACGGCCTTGCCGCCAAAGCGCTTGCTGACCGCGCGCCATTCGAGGATCGGGGGCGTTGGGGCCATCAGCGCGTGAACAGCGTTGTGAGGGCGTAGTCGATGGCGAAGATCAGCACGCCGGACCAGACCATGGCCTGGGTGGCGGCCCGGCCCACGCCCCGGGCGCCGCCGGTCGCGCGATAGCCGTGGTAGCAGCCCATCAGCGTCACGATGAAGCCGAACACGGCGGCCTTGATCAGGCCGGATTCGACGTCCCACGCCTCGACGAAGTCGACCGTCGCGCGCGCATAGATCGACGGGTTGAAGTCCAGTGTCAGGACCGAAACCAGCCATCCGCCGGCGATGCCGATGATGTCCGCCACGCCGGTCAGAAGCGGGAGGGTCAGAACTCCGGCCAGCAGGCGGGGGGCGACGAGGTAGCGGAACGGGTCGGTGGAGAGGGTCCGCATGGCGTCCAGTTGCTCGGTGGCCCGCATGGCGCCGATCTCGGCGGCGATGGTCGCGGCGACGCGGCCGGCCAGCATCAGGGCGGCCAGCACGGGCGCCAGCTCCCGGGTGATCCCCAGGGCGACGATCTGCGGCACGATCTGTTCGGCGTTGAACCGGCCCCCGCCGGTGAAGATGTTGAGGGCCAGCGCCGCGCCGGTGAAGACGGCCGTCAGTCCGATCACTGGCAGCGACATGAAGCCGATGGCCACGCACTGGCGCAGGAGTTGCCCCCCGTACCAGGGCAGCGAGACGCAGGCGGCGAGCCCGCGCAGCGCGAACAGCGTCACCGCGCCGACCAGTCGCGTCACGGCCAGGACCAGATGGCCCACGGCCGTCACCGGCGACAGCAGGGTCAGGCGCGCGGCGACCGCCACGTTACTGCGGATCCGCGGGCGCGGGCGGCGCTGGCTTGATCACCTGGCCGATCAGGCCGAACAGGTCGACCGCCCCCTGGGTGTTCTGGATCTCGCCACCGGGCTTGAGCATGTCCTCGGCGGCGCCCGGCTCGATCGACACATGCGCCCCGCCCAGCAGGCCGTCGCTGGTGATCTTCGCCGTCGAGTCCGTCGGCAGGGCGACGCCGGCGTCGATGGTCAGCTGCGTCGTCGCGAAATAGGTCTTCGGGTCCAGCGACAGCCGGTCGACCTGGCCCACGCGCACCCCGGCCACCCGAACATCGTCACCTTCCTTGAGGCCGCCGACCTGGCCGAACCGGGCCTTGACCGCATAGCCGCCCGTCTGCCCGCCGACGTCGCCGGTCAGCATCAGGTAGCCCAGGAAGAGCCCGGCCCCGATCAGGACAAGTGCGCCAACGACCGTCTCGGCCCAGTTCTCACGCATCGGTCAGGGTCTCCTCGGCGAGCGGGTCATCAGCGGCGGGCGCCATCGGCTTCGAGCTGTGCGATCAGGGCGTCCACGTTCCCGCCGGCGTTGTCGATGGTCGAAACGAAGTCCTGCTGCAGCGTGATCGCCAACCACACGCCACGCGTCTGGACATCCACCGCCTTGTAGGTTCCCGGTCCGCCGAGGATGCGCCAGGCGACGGGGAGCGGGCCGGACTTTGGGTCGCCGCTGACGATGGTGTTGACGACCGTGTCGCCCGGGCCGCGCACGACTGAACCGGTCACCTGCAACTGATTGCCCTTGAACGCAGCCAGATGGGTCTGGAACAGCCGCTGGGCGTAACCCTTGAACACGGTGTTGAAACGCTGACGCTGCGCCGGCGTGGCGATCCGGGCGTATCGTCCCAGAACGAAGCCGGTGATGCGCTGGAAGTCGGCCAGCTGTTCGATCATCTGACGGAAAGCCGCGTCCCGTGCGGCGGGAGTCAGGGACCGATTGGTCACGACGGACAGAACCTTCTGGCCTTCCGTCTGGACAAAGGCTTCGGCCGCGGCGTCGCGGGCCACACGGGCGCTTGCGACGGCCGGCGCGAACAGGCCAGCGGCAAGGGCGGCGATCGCGGCGCGCCGGTTCAGGTCGGGAAAGGTCATGGTTTGGCGGGCGCTGGTTCTGGCGGTGGTCCGGGTGAGGGTTCCGGCTCAGGCTCGGAAGACTCGAACTCGGGCAAGGCCTCCTCCGCGCCGGTGGCTTCGCGGACCATGGCCTCGCGGTTCTGGAGATAGCTTGACCGGACCGTCGCGTAAGGGTCGGTCGACTCCTCCATCACGGTCTTGAGCGTCTCGTCATTGTCGGCGCGGGCGTTGAGGGCCCGCACCGCGCCCCGGCCGACGGCGAAGTCCGTGGCGGGTCCGCCCGTGGCATGGCTGACCGGGTCGCCGAGCAGGGACACGATGGAACCCACCCCGTCGCGGACCGTCGTCGGGCCGATGACGGGCAGATAGAGGTAGGGACCCGACCCCACGCCATAGCGCCCCAAGGTCTGACCGAAGTCGGCCGGCTGCCTCTCGAGGCCGCTCTTTCCGGCGACGTCGAACAGGCCCAGCAGTCCAACCGTTGAATTGGCCAGGAACCGCCCCGTCGCCCGGGTCGCGACCTTGGGCCGGCCCTGCAGCACGGCGTTGACCACCGTCGCGGGCTCCCGGAGATTTGCAACCGCGTTGCCCAGTCCGCGGCGCAGAGGGCCAGGCACGATCCGCCGATATCCCCGGGCGACCGGTCCGATCAGGATCCGGTCCAGCGCGGCGTTAAGTCTGAAGTTGCGGCGATTGAAGCCGCGCAGGGGGTCGGACTGGGTCGGGACGCCACCCGCCAGCGGCAGGCTCTCGGGATCACCTGAATGGCTGACGCCGGGAGCCGCGGCGATCAGGATGGAGGAGGCCAACGCGACGGCGCCGATCAGCAGGGTACGCACAGCTGATCGCCGTCCCGAAGCTGACGTCCTATCTCCGCTTTTGAGTCGCTCCACTGACATCGTGTGTCGTATCTCGCCTGTCCCCACTCCACCCGTAAAGCGACGTGGCAGGGAGGCAAACCGATTCAACCGTAATCATAGAAAACGCTATCCCTGATTCGGGGGGATGGTGATGTCGCGCTTTTCAGGCAGCGTGGCGCTTCGCGAAGGTCTCAGCCGCCGGCGAGCTTCTGGCGGGCCCTGGCCAGGAGCGCCTGAGCCTCCGCCCGGCGACCGCGATCCGCGATCTCCCGACCGGGCCGGGCCGGCGCGGCGATCGACTTTTCAAGCGCCTTCACGGCGCCCGCATACTGGCCCTGCCGGACCAGGTAGTCGGCGTAGAAGAAGTTGGTGTCGATGCCGTTCGGATTGGCTGCCAGACCCTTCAGCAGGTAGGCGCGCGCCTTGGCTGGATCGCCGAAGCCGACAGGGAAGCCCGGCACCTGGGCATAGAGAGAGCCCAGGCTGGAATAGACCGAGCCGTCCCCGAGCGCGGCGGGATTGATGTGTTCCGCCCGTTCAAGCAGCGCCTTGGCTTCCTTGGCAAGGGCCAGACCGCCCAGGCCGCCTTTGGCGCCGGCCGCTGTGGCCAGAGCGATGGCTTCCCAGACGAGGGGTTCGGCGCGCGCCGGAAACTGGTGAGCCAGGGCATCGGCCTGGGCCGCCACCTTCGCGGCGGCCGCGGCCTGGGCCGCCTTGTCATGGATCTCGAAGTTGGCGTGATCCCAGGCATGGGCGAGGCCGTCGACGCGGGCGTCGAAGGCGGCGTCGCGCGCGAACGCGGGAGCGGCGGCGGTCAGGCCGAGCGTCAGGGCCATCAGGAGGGGGGCGAGTTTCATGGGCGTGTCCTTGGGGTCAGCGGGCGAACATCGCCACGGCCTTGCGGTCGTTGGCGGACAGGGCGCGGTCAACGAGGCCCGGCAGCAGGGCGTTGATGCGAACGAACAGGCTTTCTGGGAAGCCGAAGTAGACGTCCCGGCGCCGGTCGCGGACCGCCGCGACGATGCGGCGGGCGATCGCCTTTGGCTCGTCCATGTTCATGTGCGTGAGTTTCGCGAACTCCATCACCGCCGGGGTGTTGAGCGGCGTGCGGACCGCGCGCGGCGCGACATAGGTCACGTCGATGCCGGTCCCCGAGAGCTCGCGACGCAGGGCCTGGCTGAAGCCGCGCAGGCCGGCCTTGGCGCTGGAATAGCTGACGAAATGGGCGAAGTTGATCGAGCCGAAGATGGAACCGATGTTGACGATCTGGCCCTGACCCTGGGCCTTCATGCCCGGCAGGACAGCCTGGGTCAGCCGGACCGGCGCGACCAGATTGACCATGTAGCTGGTCACCAGATGCTCCGGGGACTGCCGTTCGAAAGGTCCGAAATGCTGGATGCCGGCGAGGTTGATGAGAATGTCCCAGTGACGCCGGCCGATGTCTGCCGCCGCCGCCTCGAGACCTGCCGCTGAACCGAGGTCGTGCTTCAAGGTCTGGCCGGCGACATCGGAGTCGATCCGGTCCAGCACCGTGACCCGCGCACCCTCGGCCGCCAGCTGCTTACAGATCAGCGCGCCCAGGCCACCGGATCCGCCGGTGATCAGGATGTCCTTGTCCTTAAACGACATGGGCGGCCTCGCGATTGTGGGGGATGGCGGCGAACACGCCGGCGAAGAGGTTGAACACACCGCCGGCGACTTCGATGATCGCGGCCTGGTCGGCGGGGTCGTCGACCTCGCCCATCAGGTTCTGGAAGAAGACAAGGTGGTCCTGATCGAGGGCGCCGTGCGAGGTCAGATAGCTGAAGCACTGCGGACCGAGGCCCAGGTTCTTCGCCACCGCCTCGGCGCCCTGGGTCGCCAGCCGGACGCTGGTCCCCTCGAGCACCAGCACCATGCCGAAGAAGCCCATCGGATTGACCCGGCGGATGTAGTCATAGGCGTAGTCGACCATCGCCTGGGTCGCGGGGCGCGGCGTGCCGTTGCGGACAGCCTCCGGATCGCCGCCGCAGTTGCGGATGTCGTTGAGGATCCATTCCTCGTGGCCCGTCTCCTCTGCGATGTACTCGTCGAGGGCGTCGCGGAAGCGCTGGTGGGCGTCGTCCAGTCCGGCCTTGGCCGCCTGCATCAGCGGCACGGTGTGCTTCACGTGGTGATAGGCCTCGGTCAGATAGGCGATGTAGGTCTCAAGCGAGATCGCGCCGGTCAGGCCGTCCTGGATCTGCGGCACTGAGGCCAGGGTCTGCTGGCCGGGGGCGGTTTCGGTGATCAGTCGCTGGAAGAAGGTCACGGCTGGGTCTCCTGTTCGGTGGCTTCGATGAAGGGGCGATGGTTGGCGAGGATCGCGGCCCGGCGCGGACGGCCGTTGCCGGTCAGTTCCCCGGCGTCGGAGTCGAACGGCGGCCGGACCATCCAGCGGGCGATCCGCGCGTAGGCCGGCAGGTTGGCGTTGGCCCGCTCGACGGCGCGGGCGAGGGTCGCCGCGTCGAGGTCGGGCATCAGGGGCACGATCAGGGCGCCGAGTTCCGGCTGGGCTTCGCCGAAGACGATGGCCTGGCGAATCTCGGGCTGGGCCAGCAGCTCGCTCTCGACCCATTCGGGCGCGATGTTGCGGCCGTAGGCGTTGATGATCGTATTGCCGCGCCGGCCGGCGATGGACAGGAAGCCGTCCGCGTCCTGACCGCCGATATCGCCGGTGGCGACCACCCCCGCATTGAGCGCTCCGCCAGCGTAGCCAAGGAACGGACGGGGGCCGACAAGGATCTCGCCATCAGCCGACAGGGTCACCTTCAGATGCGGCAGCGGTTTGCCGACCGTGCCAGCGCGATGGGCGCCGGGCGTGTTCAACGCGACCACCGAGGCGCATTCACTCAGGCCGTAACCTTCGTAGACCGGCAGGCCGAGCGAGGCGGCCTGGTCGAGCAGCCTGGGTGAGACCTTGGCCCCGCCCACGGCGACCAGGCTCAGGTCCGGGAACCGCGCGCCGGCGAAAGACATGACCATCAGCAATGCCCGCAGAAGCTCGGGCACGAGGATCAGGCTGGTGGCCTTCTCGCCGGCGATGGCGGCCGCGAGTTTGGCGAGGTCCGGCCGGAACGGATTGTCCAGGCCGAGGTCTGCGGCGGGCAGAACGTGATAGCGACCGCCGGCAAGAAGGGTCGTGTAGAGGCCGGCGACATTCTCGAGCAGGATCGACAGCGGCAGCAGCGGCAGGTGCTTGCCGGCGTAGTCCGCACCGATCACCTCGACCAGCGAGGCGGCGACCGCCTCCATCTGGTCCTGCGACAGGCAGACGCCCTTGGGCCGGCCGGTCGACCCGGAGGTATAGGTGATCTTCGCCGTCCCGGCCGGCAGGACGGCCGTGGTCGGGGCCAGCAGTCTGACGCCCAGTCGAAGACCGGCCGCCTCGATCGACGCGTCATCTTCCCCCTGTGCGATGAGCAGGGCGGCGCCGGCGTCCGCCAGCACGTGATTGCGCTGGTCCACGGTGAAGAAAGCGGGGATCGGGAGGCTCGGCACGCCCAGACTGACGAGCGCCAGATCGAGCACGACCCAGGCCGGGCTGTTGTCCAGAATGATCGCGACAGGCGCGCCGGGACGCGTCCGGGCGACGAGCCGCGCCAGTTGCAGGGCGGTCGCTTCAGCGGCCTGCGCCAGTTCGGCGTAGGTGAAGGCCTGATCCGCGTCGCTCAGCGCGATGGCGGCAGGCGTGGTGGCGGCGTGGCGCGCCAGGGCGTCCAGAACGCGGCTCACCGGACCACGCTCCCCGGCAGGGGCGGATGCAGGCGGGGGGTGACGTCGGTGTCGAGAATCGGATCGGCGAGCAGCAGGCTGGCGAGCGCGGGCAGGGCGGGTGCGATCGCGCCGACCAGCACTTCCGGGTCGCGGGCGTAGTAGGCGCCCCAGTCCGCGCCGCCATCCGGCAGGCGCTCCGGCTGCGCGCGGGTGAGGCCCTTTGTGGCGAAGCCGACACGGGCGAAGCTGCGGCGGAGTTGCTTCGTGGCGGTCGCCACCGCGTGGGTGCAGCCTTGCCGGTCGAGATGGGCGGCGAGGGCAAGGAACAGGAACAGCGAGGCGCCGGGGCTTTCCGACGCCAGATTGCCGATCTCGGCGATCTGGTTGCGCCGAGGGCGATCGTCGAGGCTTGCGGCGACGGCGGCCTCCACCGGGCCATCCAGATAGTGCTCGAGATACAGCGGTGCGTCGGCGGCGAAGCGGAAGCCGGCGGCGGCGTGGATCACGCCGTCGTTGTCCTGCACGCTGATCAGGGTCGGGAAGTGGCTGCGGATGTGGCCGTCGAAGGCCTTTGCGTAGGCCGCTTCCAGGTAGGCTTCCACCCGCAGGCGGTCGGGGCGGCCGCTGTGGTGAATGCTGATCCGGCCCGGCTCCACGGCCGTGAACCGGCGAACGCGGTCGGCGTCGAAGCGGAGACTCCCCCGGACGGCGCCGTCATCGACCATCATCACTTCCAGCAAGGCTCGTCTCCGTTCTTGCATCGCGCCCAGACACCCTCTGTCCGGAATGACGACGTCGTCGGAGAAGTCCCTCACAGGAATCGACATTGGCGATTGCGCGGGCGGTCGGCATGGGGGAAATCGGGTCGCGCCCGGATCACTGAAGGGCTCGGCGGCAATCCGGCCGCGGGAGGTCTCGTCCCGCCTTGGACGACAGCGACAGCCATCCCCTGATCGCCGTCTATCTGGCGCGCCGCGTCGAGCTGGTGCGCTATTTCCGCATCCGTTTGCGCTCGGAAGCCGCCGCCGAGGATCTGGTCCAGGACATCTATGTGAAGATCGCCGGCCTGCCACGGGAGGAAATCGGCAACCCGGCGGCCTACCTCTACCGGCTTGGCACCAACCTGATGCTCGATCGCATCAAGCAGCAGTCGCGATCGGCTCGCCGCGACGCCGACTGGCGCGACAGCGAGACCATCACCGCCAGTGGCGAGGACATCGCCCAGGCCCCGCCCGCCGACGAGGCGCTCGCCGCCCGCCAGCGCCTCGACCAGATCATCGCGACGGTCAGCGACCTGCCGCCTCAGGTGAAGGAGGCCTTCCGTCTGCACAAGCTGGAGGGGCTCACACACGCCGAGACCGCCAAGGCGATGGGCATCTCCCGATCGAGCGTGGAGAAGCACATCATGGCCAGCCTGAAGCGCATTCTCGCGAAGGTCGGACGATGAGCCGCGGCGGCCCCGAAAAGAAATATTGGAGGCGCCTTGCCGTTTGTGGCGTCATTTGGGCAGAACCCCCCAGCGGGTCTTACAGGAGTCACCTTCCGCGATGAGCGGTCAGTCCATCCCGCCCGACGACCCGGCCCTGCGCGAGGAAGCGCTCGCCTGGCTTGTGCGCGTCCAGTCCGATGCGGCGACGGAGGCCGACTGGTCCGCGCTGGCCGACTGGCTCGACGAGTCTGACGAGCGTCTGGTGATGTTCGAGGCCGTCGAACGGCTGACCGCGTCAATCGAGGAGGACGCCCAGGCCATCGTCCATGGCCTCAAGGATGCGGCCGGCGTGGTCATTCCGTTCCGGCCGCGCCCGTCCTTCCTGCCGTCCCGCCCGGTCTGGGGCGCGCTGATCGCCGCCTGCCTCGTCCTTCTGGCCGGTCCCGTGGTCTGGCAAGCCTCGTTGGGCACGCCTGAAATCTACAGAACGAACCCCGGCCAGACTCGTGAGATCACCCTATCCGACGGCACCTACATCCACCTCGGGGCCGACTCCGAGCTGACCGCCCGCATCGGCTGGCGCGCCCGGCGGGTGAAGATGGCCACTGCGGAGGCGACCTTTGATGTCGCCCACGATGCGGAGAAGCCTTTCCTGATCTCGGTCGGCGACCAGCAGGTCAAGGTCGTCGGCACCGAGTTCAACATTCGCCACCTCGACGATCAGGTGGTGGTCACCGTGCGGCGGGGCGTGGTCGAAGTGCGCCAGCCGGACCTGGGCTTCGCGCAGGTCGCCCGCCTGACGGTCGGCGATCAGCTCACCCACCGTGTCGGCGCGCCGACCTCCCGCCAGGCCCGGGTGGACCCCGCGGTCGCCTTCGCCTGGACCGAAGGCCGGCTGATCTGCGAGGACCAGCGCCTCTCGGAAATCGTCGCCGATCTCAACCGGCGCTACGGCGCGCGGATCGAGGTTTCGGACGCGGCCGGCCGCAAGCGGTTTTCCGGCGTCCTGAGCCTTGATGATCAGGATCAAGTCGTTCGCCGGCTGGCGGACTACCTTTCGCTCACTGTCGAGCGTAGGGGAGAGGCTGTTCTCCTGCGCTGAACCGCGAGACGCCGGACTTGCCTGACGCCTTCCGCCCTCGCTGGGCGCCCCTTCTTGGCCTGATCGTGGCCCTGTCGAGCGTCGGCGCGGCCAAGGCTGCATCGCCGACGCCTGTGTTCAATATCCCGGCCGGGAGCCTGAGCGCCGAACTGGTCAAATTCGCGGTCCAGGCGGACATCTCGATCAGCACCCGTGACATCGCCGCCTGCCGGCCAAACGGGCGCGCACTGGTCGGCCGCTACAGCCTCAGGGACGGCCTGACGCGAATTCTCGCGGGCAGCGGCTGCGGGTTCCGGTTCCTCGACGCCCGGGCGGTCGAGGTCATGCCGTTGCCTCGCCCGCGGCCCGCCCCCGCGGTGGTCTCCGCGCGCCCGGCGACCGCCTCAACGTCGACCGATCTTGAAGCGGTCGTCGTGGTCGCCACACGTCGGCCGGTCGCTGTTGACCGGCTGGCCTATCCCGTCACGGCTCTGGGCGCGGAGACCCTGTCCGGCCAGGGAGTCGGGGACGCCGCCGACATCGCCCGGCTGACGCCGTCCATGACTGTCACCAACCTCGGGCCTGGGCGGAACAAGATCCTGCTGCGTGGCCTGTCGGACGGCCCTCTGACCGGCCGCACCCAGTCGATGGTCGGCATCTATGTCGACGACGTGCGCATCACCTACAACGCGCCCGACCCCGATCTGCGTCTGACCGACATGGATCAGGCGGTGGTGCTGCGCGGTCCGCAGGGCGCGCTATACGGAGCCGGGTCGCTCGGCGGCGTGCTGCATCTGGTCACGACCAAACCCGACACGACCGGGTTCTACGGATGGGTCGGGGCGAGCCTCGCGGCGACCGATGGCGGCGATCCGTCCGGCACGCTGGAAGGCATGATCAACCTGCCCCTGTTCGACGGCCGCGCCGCCGTCCGCGCGGTGGGCTGGCGGGAGCAGACCGGCGGCTACATCGACGATGCGGGTCTGGGACTGACCAACGTCAACCGGACGACCCGCTTCGGCGGTCGACTGGCCGCGTCGCTGGCGATCGGAGACCGCTGGACGCTGACGGCAGGCCTGATCGGTCAGGCGATCGACTCCGCGGACACCCAGTACAGCCTGAAGACGGAGGCGCCCTACACCCGCCGCAACAGCCTGCGCGAGCCGCATGACAACGACTTCGCCGAGGCCAACCTGGGTCTGACCGGCGACCTCGGCTGGGCGCGGCTGCGCTGGTCGACGGCCTTCGTCGAGCACACGCTGGACAGTCGCTACGACGCCACCGCCGCGCCGCCGGTCGCGATGCCGGCCGGCCCGGCCGCGTTCGACGACGCCAACGACATCAGCAGCCTCATCACGGAAGCGACCCTGATGTCGCCCGACGACGCGAGGACCACCTGGCTGGTCGGGCTGTTCTATGCCCACACCCGGCAGGACATCGGCTTGACCCTGGAGCGACCGGGACCTGGATCGCTGGTCGGGTTCAGCGAGGACCGCCACGACCGTCTCGAAGAAGCGGCGCTGTTCGGGGAGGCGACGTTTCCGGTCGCTGACCGGCTGACGCTGACCCTCGGAGGGCGGTTGTTCAGCGTGTCCGAAACCGTATCCAGCCAGATCGAGGCGCCTCTGGCGGGGACTGGGTCGACCTATGACGGGACTGACGGTCGGAGCGGGTTCGCGCCGAAGGTGCTGCTGGCCTGGCATAGGTCGCCGACCACGCTGCTCTACATCGAGGTGGCCGAGGGCTACCGGGTGGGGGGGCTGAACACCACCGGCGCACCGGGCCAGACGTTCGGGACCGCCGGCGGCGCCCAGCCCCGTCGCCGCTACCAGGGCGACGAACTCATCAGCCTTGAGACCGGCGGCCGTATCCGGCTGCTCGACGGTCGCCTGCAGCTGCGGGTGGCGGCCTTCGAGGCGTTCTGGCGAAACATCCAGAGTGACCAGCTGTTGCCCGACGGCCTGCCGTTCACGGCCAATATTGGGGACGGGATCAACCGCGGGGTTGAGGTCGAAGGCGTCTATCGCGCGGGCGCGCTGGTGCTGACGGGCAACCTGCTGATCAACGCGCCGGAGCTGGAGCAGGCCAACGCTGCGTTTTCCGCCCATGGCGACCTGGCGCTGGCGGCGGTGCCCGACCTGACCGGCGGCGTCTCGGCGCACTACGCCTGGTCCTTGTCGCGAAACCGGCTGTTCGCGCTCGATGGCCGCCTCGCCTATGTGGGCAAGTCTGCGCTGACCTTTGACGCGGCGACATCGCGGACGATGGGCGACTATGTCGACGGCCGCGTCGCCGGCAGCCTTGTCACGGACCGCTGGACGGCGACCCTGGCGGTGACCAATCCCGCGAACAGTCGCGGAGACACCTTTGCCTATGGCAATCCTTTCACCTTGCGACTCGCGCCGCAACAGACGCCACAACGTCCGGTGACCGTGGAGCTGACCCTCAGGTCCACGTTCTAGATCGGCGACCTCGTGGGCAAAAGCCGGAGCCCACCTCGCCAAAGGCCCGGCGCATGCTAGTCTCGAACGAACAGTTTCGGAGCGGTCCGGTGCAGGCCGCCCATCAAGGGAGGATGCATGAAGGGCCCGGCTATTTTTCTGGCGCAGTTCGCTGGCGACGAGCCACCCTTCAACAGCCTGGAGGCCATAGCGCGCTGGGCCGGTGATCTCGGCTACAAGGGCGTGCAGATCCCGACCTGGGACCGGCGGCTGTTTGATCTGAAGCTGGCGGCCGAGAGCGATACCTACTGCGACGAGGTGAAGGGCATTCTGGCCGCCGCCGGCCTGGAGGTGTCCGAACTGTCGACCCATACCCAGGGCCAGATGGTCGCGGTGCACCCGGCCTATGACGAGATGTTCGACGGTTCCGCGCCGGCCCGGGTACGCGGCAACCCGAAGGCGCGTCAGGAATGGGCGGTCGAACAGGTGCTGCTCGGCGCCAAGGCCTCACGGCGTATGGGCCTGCCGGCCCACGTCACCTTCTCGGGCTCGCTGGCCTGGCCCTATCTCTATCCCTATCCGCAGCGCCCGGCCGGGCTGATCGAGGAAGCGTTCGACGAGCTGGCCCGGCGCTGGCGACCGATTCTTGACGCCTTCGACGAGGTCGGCGTCGACCTCTGCTACGAGATCCATCCCAGCGAGGATTTGTTCGACGGCACGACCGTGGAGATGTTCTGGGACCGGGTGGATCACCATCCCCGCGCCTGCCTGCTCTACGATCCCAGCCACTTCCTGCTGCAGCAGCTCGACTATCTCGAGTATATCGACCTCTACCACGAGCGGATCCGGATGTTTCACGTCAAGGACGCCGAGTTCCGGCCGACCGGGCGGCAGGGGGTCTACAGCGGCTACGCGCCGTGGAAGGAGCGGGCCGGGCGGTTCCGCTCGCTCGGCGACGGCCAGATCGACTTCAGGGCCATCTTTTCCAAGTTCGCCCAGTACGGCTACCAGGGCTGGGCGGTGCTTGAGTGGGAGTGCGCGCTCAAGGACCCCATCCAGGGCGCGCGCGAAGGCGCGACCTTCATCCGCGACCACATCATCCAGGTGACGGGCAAGAGCTTCGACGATTTCCTCGCCACCGACGTGGACGCGGCGGCCAACCGCAGACTGCTGGGCCTTGATCGCTAGCATGCGCCTGTCTCTGGGTATGATCGGGGGCGGCGAGGGCGCCTTCATTGGCGGCGTGCACCGTATGGCCGCGCGGCTGGACGACCGCTGGACCCTGGTGGCCGGGGCTTTCAGCAGCGATGCCGGTCGGTCGCGGGCCTTCGGTCGGACGCTCGGGCTGGATGACGACCGCTGCTATGGCGACTGGCGGGCGATGGCGCAGACCGAGGCCGCCCGCCCAGACCGGATTGATGCGGTGGCCATCGTGACGCCGAACCATCTGCACCACGCTCCGGCGAAGGCCTTCCTCGACGCCGGCATCGCGGTAATCTGTGACAAGCCGCTGACGACCGGTCTCGCCGAAGCCCTGGATCTGGCCGAGGCC
This sequence comes from uncultured Caulobacter sp., assembly GCA_964541915.1. GTDB lineage: Bacteria > Pseudomonadota > Alphaproteobacteria > Caulobacterales > Caulobacteraceae > Caulobacter. The sequence goes on along the minus strand of CAZISF010000003.1, from coordinate 3,926 downwards.
GTGGCGCGGACGGGCGTGCCCTTCGTTCTGACTCACAACTACAGCGGCTACGCCATGGTCCGGCAGATGCGGGCCATGGTGGCGGCGGGAACGCTGGGGGCGATCCGGGTGGTCCAGGCCGAGTACGCCCAGGACTGGCTGGCCACAGCCTTGCCCGGCAACAAACAGGCCGACTGGCGGGGCGACCCGGCGCAGGCTGGTCCAGGCGGCGCGCTGGGCGACATCGCCACCCATGCCTACCATCTGGCGACCTTCGTGCTGGGCGAGGCCGCTGATCAGGTCAGCGCCGAGACCTCGCGGTTCGTCGAAGGGCGGCTGCTCGACGACGATGTGCAGCTTCGTCTGCGTTGGGCAGGCGGCGCGCGGGGACAGCTCTGGGCCAGCCAGGTGGCGGTCGGGGCGGCCAACGGGCTTCGGCTGCGTCTCTATGGCGAGACGGGCGGGCTGGAATGGTCGCAGGAGGACCCGGACATCCTCCGCTACACGCCGCTCGGCGAGCCGCCCCGGATCCTGCGGCGGGGTGGACCCGGCCTGTCGGCGGCGGCGCAAGCGGCGACGCGGATTCCGGCCGGACACCCTGAAGGTTACCTGGAAGGTTTCGCCCGGATCTACGCCGATGCGGCGGATCTGGTGTCGGCGCACAAGGCCGGCAGGCCTACGCCCGCAACTGACCTGCCCGGCGTTGCGGCCGGAGTCGACGGGGTGCGATTCATCGAGGCTTCGGTGCGCAGCGCCGCCGCGGACGGTCGCTGGATGGCCCTCCATGAGGCGCGCTCATGATGCGGCAGAGTTTCGCCTGGTGGTCCTTCACTGCCGGTCGCGATGTCGATCCGGCGATCCTGCTGCGCGAGGCGGCTGCGGCCGGGGCCCAGGGCGTGGAGATGCTGCCCGAGCCGCTCTGGCCGGTCGCGAAGGACGCGGGCCTGTCCATCGTCACCCTGACCGGCCATACCCTGGAGCGCGGATTCAACGACCCGACCCTTCATGCCGCTCTGGCCGATGAGGTCCGCCGCAACATCGACACGGCGGCGGCCGGCGGTTGCGAAGCGGTGATCGTCTTCTCCGGCAACCGCATCGGCGACGGCGCCGACGCGCCCGCGATCGCGGCCTGCATCGAGGGTCTGGCCCCCGTCGTGGCCCATGCCGAAGCGGCGGGCATTCGTCTGCTGATGGAGCTGCTCAACAGCAAGGTCGATCACCCCGGCCACCAGTGCGACCGCACCGCCTTCGGGGCCGCGGTGGTTCGCGGCGTGGGCTCGCCGGTCCTGCGGCTGCTTTACGACGGCTACCACATGCAGCTGATGGAGGGCGATCTGATGCGGACGATCCGCGCCAACATCGACCTGATCGGCCATGTTCACACGGCGGGCGCTCCGGGCAGACGCGACCTCGACGACCGGCAGGAAATCAACTGGCCGGCCATCGCCGGGCTGTTGCGGCATCTGGATTACCCGCACTGGGTAGGGCATGAGTTCGTGCCTCGCGGCGAGCCTGTCCCGGCGCTCAAGGCGGCGCTCGACCAGTTCGATCCATCGTTCAAAGCAAAGGGAGCGGCGTGATGTTCGACGCCATCGTTGTCGGCTCGGGCATCAGCGGCGGCTGGGCGGCCAAGGAGCTCTGCGAGCGCGGCCTGAAGGTCCTGATGCTCGAGCGCGGCCCCGAGATCGCGCACGGGCCGGACTACAGCTACGATCTGGCGCTCAAGCTCCGCAGACGCGACGACCAGATCCCCGAGGCCGAGCGGAACCTGCACTATCCCTATCATGTCGGGGTCTCCTACGCCCTGTTCAACTCCAACAAGGCCCTCTGGGCCAGCGATCACGACCACCCCTATGAGACCGTTCCCGGCAAGCCCTATCGATGGATCCGCGGCTATCAGCTGGGCGGGCGGTCGCTGACCTGGGGACGGCAGTCCTATCGCTGGGCGCCGCAGGACTTCCTGTCCAACCTGCAGGACGGCCACGGCGTCGACTGGCCGATCCGCTACGAGGACCTCGAGCCCTGGTACGATCATGTCGAGGCCTTCGCCGGGATCAGCGGCGATTACGACGGCCTGGAACAGCTGCCGGACGGCGACTTCCTGCCGCCGTTTCCGTTCAACGACGTCGAGCTGGCCGCCAAGGCGCGGATCGAGGCGGACTACCCCACGCGCCGGATGATCATGGGCCGGACTGCCAATCTCAGCCGTATCGCCAAGGCCCAGATGGACGTCGGCCGCAAGCGCTGCGAACAGCATGTGAAGTGCCACCACGGCTGCCCGTTCGGCGCCTACTTCTCGAGCCAGGCGGCCACCCTGCCGGCGGCGCTCAAGACCGGCAATCTGACGGTCCTCACCGACCGGGTCGTCGAGAGCGTGATCCATGACCCCGCCACCGGCCGCGTCACCGGCGTGCGGACGATCAACCGGCTCGACAAGACCGGCGAGATCTTCGAGGCGCGGATCGTCTTCCTCAACGCCTCGGCGATCAACACCGCCGCCCTGCTGCTGAACTCGAAGTCCGAGGCCTTCCCACGCGGCCTGGCCAACGGCAGCGACCAGGTCGGCCGCAACCTGATGGACCATGTCAGCACCAAGCCGATCGTCGGCAGCATCCCCGGCTTCGGCGACGTGCCGTTCCAGAACGATCGGCCGACCGGCATCTACATCCCGCGCTACGCCAACGTCACCGAGGCGGACAAGCCCTACCTGCGAGGCTTCGGCATGCAGGGGGGCGCGGTCCGCTCACGCAACACCGAGGGCGCCGTTCAGGGTGTCGGCATCGGCGACGAGGACGAGGGCCACCGGGGCTGGCGCTTTTCGCTCCTGCCGTTCGGCGAGGTCCTGCCCGATCCCGAGAACCGGGTGACCCTGTCGACCACGCGACGGGACAGCTGGGGCGTTCCGGTGCCGATCATCGGCGCGACGCACGGGTCCAATGAATACGCCATGATGCGAGCGGCGGCCCGGGACGCGGCGGAGATGCTGGCGGCCGCCGGCTGCAGCGACATCACCGACTGGGAAGCGGCCAGCGAAGAGCTGACGCCGCCCGGCGACCGCATCCACGAGATGGGCACGGCGCGTATGGGCCGCGATCCCGCGACCTCGGTGTTCAACGGCTGGGGCCAGGCGCATGAGGCGGCCAACCTGTTCTGCTCCGACGGCGCCGTGATGGCCTCCAGCGCCTCGATGAACCCGTCACTGACCTACATGGCGCTGACCGCGCGCGCGGCCAACCACGCGGCTGATCTTCTCGAACAGGGAGGCCTGTGAGCCCCATGCGACCCATCGGTCTTCAGCTCTACACGCTGCGCAAGCCGTTCGCGGCCGACCCTCTCGGTACGCTCTCGCGCATTCGCGAGACCGGCTACGACGCGGTGGAATTCGCCGCGCCGCTGACGTCCGATTTCGCCGGTTACGCGGCGCACATGAAGGCCATCGGGCTGGACTGTCCCTCGGCCCATGTCGGCCTGGCCGACATGGCGGAGCAACCGGACGCCGTGTTGGCCATGGCCCGGACGCTGGGCTGCCGTTATCTGGTGATGCCGTTCGTGATGCCGGACCAGCGCGACTGGACGTCGGTTATTTCGACCCTGGGCGCCTTCGCCAGGCGGGCGCGGGAGGATGGGCTGCGCGTCGCCTACCACCACCACGATTTCGAGTTTGAGGCGACCGATGGCGTCCGGCCCTTCGACCGTCTGGTGAGCGAGACTGATCCTGACTTTGTCGACTTCGAACTCGACGTCTACTGGCTGAAGAAGGGTGGCGAAGACCCCAAGGCCTTCATCGAGAAGATGTCCGGACGGGTGAAACTCATCCACCTCAAGGACATGGCGCCCGATGGCGGGATGGCCGATGTCGGATCAGGGACCTTCGATTTCGCCGCTCTGATCCAGGCCGCGGACGCCGCCGGGGCCGAGCACTATTTCGTCGAGCACGACTTCCCGCC
>CAZISF010000002.1:29929-69439 GCA_964541915.1 uncultured Caulobacter sp. | reverse complement strand
GGCCATCGCGGCCGGCGCGACGGAAAACAGCAGGGCGGCGAGCGCGATCGGCGCGGATTTCATGTGTTGTGCACTCTCTCGGATAGCCCCGTCAGCCCGGGTAGCCCGCGACGGCATCAGCGACAAGTCCCGCGTCCTTCGACACGCGCTTCGCGCTGCTCACGAAGACGGGCAAAATCCGTGGTCGTGAGCAGATCCGAAGGCCCGTCTCGGACCCCTCAATCCGCCTACGCCCGCCCGACCTTTTCCAGCAGACGCGTCGCCACGCCCGGCGTGACGAACTTGGTGATGTCGCCGCCGAGGATGGCGATCTCCTTGACCAGGCGAGACGCCACGGCCTGGTGGCGCGGGTCGGCCATCAGGAACACTGTCTCGATCTCGCGGTCGAGCTGCTGGTTCATGGCGGTCATCTGGAATTCGTATTCGAAGTCGGCCACGGCCCGCAGGCCGCGAACGATAATGCCGGCCTCGACCTCACGGGCGAAGTGCATCAGCAGCCCCTTGAAGGGAATGACCTCGATCTCGGCGACCCGTTGAAGGTGGGCCGTCTCGTCCCGGACGATGGCGCACCGCTCATCGAGCGAGAACATCGGCCCCTTGCCTTCATTGATCGCGACACCGATGACCAGCTTGTCCACCAGCTTCACGGCCCGGCCGATGATGTCCAGATGACCGTTGGTCATCGGATCAAACGTGCCCGGATACAGCCCGACTCTCGCCACCCGTCCCCCTTTGCGACGCTAGTCCGCGGAGGGTTGGTCGCCCCCGTCGTCCGTCACGCCGTCTGCGTCCTCGCCCGGTTCGTCGCCACCCGTGGCTTCGAGACGCTCGACACTCACGACATGCTCGTTCTCCGCCGTGCGGAAGACGATCACGCCCTGGGTGTTGCGCGCCGCGATGCGGATATTCGCAACGGGGCACCGTATCAACTGGCCCGCGTCCGTCACCAACAAGATTTCGTCAGCCTGCTCCACAGGGAAACTGGCGACGAGGCGGCCGCCCTTGCGGGTAAGGTCCTGGGCCAGCAGGCCCTGACCGCCCCGTCCGGTGCGCCGGAAGTCATAGGCGCTGGTGCGTTTGCCGATGCCTTCGGACGAAAGCGTGAGGATATATTCCTCCGCCGCACCGAGTTCGATGATGCGCTCGGGGCTCAGATCGGCCTCGCCGTCGGCGTCATCGTCATCCTCGACGACGGCAACGGAGTCGTCCGCATCGTCGTCGGACTGGGCGCGCAAACGGGCGCGCTCGTATTTCAGATAGACCGTCCGTTCGGCAGGCGTCGCCGCCACGCCCCCAAGGATCGCCATGGAAAGGACTTCGTCGCCCTCCTGCAGGCGAATGCCGCGCACGCCCGTCGAATCGCGGCCGGCGAACACCCGCACCTCGTTCGCCTGGAAGCGGATGGCGCGTCCGAGCGCCGTGGTCAACAGAATGTCGTTTTCAGCGTTGCAGAGGCCGACGCCGACGATGCTGTCGCCCTCGTCCAGCTTCATGGCGATCTTGCCGTTGCGGTTGATCTGCACGAAGTCGCTGAGCCGGTTGCGGCGCACGTTGCCCGACCGGGTGGCGAACATCACGTCCAGCCGGTCCCACTGGGCCTCGTCCTCGGGCAGCGGCAGGATCGAGGTGATGCTTTCGCCCTGCTCGATCGGCAGCAGGTTGACGAACGCCTTGCCGCGCGAGGTCGGCGTGCCGAGCGGCAGGCGCCAGACCTTCAGTTTGTAGACCTTGCCGCCCGAACTGAAGAACAGCACCGGCGCGTGGGTCGAGGCGGAGAAGACGCGGGTGACGGCATCCTCGTCCTTGGTCGACATGCCGGATCGGCCTTTGCCGCCATGACGCTGGCTGCGGTAGGTCGAGAGCGCCGTGCGTTTGACGTAGCCACCGTGAGTGACGGTGATGACCATGTCCTCGCGCGGGATCAGGTCCTCGTCGTCCATGTCCGCGCCGCCTTCACCGAAGACGGTGCGGCGCGGCTCGGCGAATTTCGACCGGACCTCGACCAGCTCCGCGCGGACCACGGCCATGATGTTGGCGCGGTCCGACAACAGCTCGAGTAGTTCGGCGATCGAGCCGGCCAGGGTCGTGGCCTCGCTCAGGATTTCATCGCGGCCCAGGCCGGTCAGGCGGCTGAGGGTCAGGCCCAGGATAGCGCGGGCCTGCTCGTCCGACAGACGGACCTGATCGCCGCCGGTGATCACCGTGCGGGGATCGGCGATCAGTTCGATGAGGGGCATCATGTCGGTGGTCGGCCAGTCCCGACCGCACAGGCGCTCGCGCGCCTCGGCAGGATCAACCGAGCTGCGGATGATGCGGATGAACTCGTCGATGTTGGCGACAGCGATGGCGAGACCGACCAGCACATGCCCGCGGTCGCGGGCCTTGCCGAGTTCGAACCGCGTGCGGCGGACGACCACTTCCTCGCGGAAGTCGATGAAGGCCTGGAGCATGGCCTGCAGGCCCATCTGCTCCGGCCGGCCGTGGTTCAGCGCCAGCATGTTGTAGCTGAAGCTGCTTTGCAGCGCGGTGAACCGGTAAAGCTGGTTGAGGATCACCTCGCCCTGGGCGTCACGCTTGAGCTCGACCACGACCCGCATGCCGTTGCGATCGCTCTCGTCGCGGATGTCGCTGATGCCTTCGAGCTTCTTGTCGCGCACCAGATCGGCGATGTGCTCGACAAGGCTGGCCTTGTTGACCTGGAAGGGGATCGCCGTGATGACGATGCCTTCACGGTCCTTGCGCAGTTCTTCGACGGTGGCGACGCCGCGGATGACCACCGAGCCGCGGCCGGTCATGAGGGCCTGGCGTGCGCCGCTGCGGCCGATCAGCTCGCCGCCCGTGGGAAAGTCCGGGCCCGGAACGATGTCGAGCAGCTCGTCCATCCCGATGTCGGGATTGTCGACCAGCGCCAGACAGGCGTCGACGACCTCGCCGAGGTTGTGGGGCGGGATGTTGGTCGCCATGCCGACGGCGATGCCGCCGGCGCCGTTGACCAGAAGGTTGGGAATGCGGGCCGGGAGAACCTTCGGCTCGCTTTCGGTGCCGTCGTAGTTCTCCTGATAGTCGACCGTGTCCTTGTCGATGTCGGCCAGCAACGCCTCGGCCGCCTTGGTCAGGCGGGATTCGGTGTAACGCATGGCGGCCGGCATATCGCCGTCGACCGAGCCGAAGTTGCCCTGCCCGTCGATGAGCATCAGCCCCATCGAGAACGGCTGCGCCATCCGCACCAGGGCCATGTAGACGGCCACGTCGCCGTGCGGGTGATACTTACCGATCACGTCGCCGACGGTGCGGGCCGACTTGCGGTAGGCCGCCGTGGAATTGAACCCGTTCTCGTTCATCGCGAACAGGATGCGGCGATGCACGGGCTTGAGGCCGTCGCGGACGTCCGGAAGAGCGCGGCTGACGATGACGCTCATGGCGTAGTCGAGGTAGCTGCGCTTCAGCTCATCCTCGATGGCGATGGGGCTCACGGCCCCGCGCCGGGCGTCTTCCGGAGGGGTAAGGGTGTCGTCGGTCAAGTGCGGGATTTTGCTGTCAGAATCGGACAGGAAGCGTCCTGTCCCTCGTTAACATTCAGGGGCGTCGGGCGCCATCTTTCGGACGGCTTTTTCAGGCCTCTGGGGCGTCAATTCCGACGATTTGCCGGGATTTTCAGATCCTGCCAGGAGCTTGTCGATGCGTCGTCTGATCCTTCCCTTCGCCATCGCTGCGATCGCCTTCCCCGCCCTCGCCGGTCCCGCGCCGGTCACCGTGCCGTTGAAAGGCCCCGCCGGACAGGACATGGGCAGCGCTACCCTTACCGAAGCCCCCGCGGGCTGATTGTCCGGGTCGAGGCCAAAGGCCTGACGCCGGGCTGGCACGGCCTGCATTTCCACGAAAAGGCTGATTGCTCGAGCGCCGACTTCAAGTCGGCCGGGGGTCACATGCACCACGACATGCCCGTGGCGCATGGCCTGCTGAATCCGGCGGCCAACGAGACCGGCGACCTGCCGAACCTCTATGCGGCGGCTGATGGCACGGCCATGGCGGAGATCTTCACGCCATCGGTGTCCCTGTCTGTCGCCGACCGCGCACCGCTTCTCGATGCCGACGGCTCGGCGCTGGTGATCCACGCCGCCCCTGACGATCACACCAGTCAGCCGATCGGCGGGGCCGGAGCCCGGGTGGCCTGCGCCGTCATCAAGGGGCCCTGAGAGGACCGTCGGGCCGGATCAGGGGGCCGTCGCAACCGCCCGGGCGGCAGCCCTGCGTTCGGACAGCGCGACGAGCGCGACGCCGACCAGGGTCGCCGCGCCGCCGAGCATCAGCTGAGGCGTGAGTGTATCGCCCATCAGACCGATTCCGATGCCGCAGGACAGCAACGGCGTCAGCAGGAACCAGGGCGTGACCCGCCCGGGTTCGCGGCGCTGAACCAGCCAGAACAACAGGGCTGACGCGCCGACGGTCGACGCCAGGGCCGCCCAGGCCACCAGAGCCCAGATCTGCCAACTGGCTCCCGCGGCGCGCTCGAGCACATGCGGCTCGAACAGGAAGGACGCCGCCAGCAACACCGGCGCGCCGACCGCTGATGTCAAAGCCTGCATCTTCAGTGGACCGACGCCCGGCGTCCGCCGGACCCACACGGTGCCCAGCGCCCACATGGCGCTGGCCACAACGCCGATCAGGATGCCGGGAAGGTCGGCGGCGGCGTGCGGATCGAGGCTCATCCAGGCCACGCCGACAAAGGCCACCGCCATGCCCGCCAGCGCAGGGCGCGACATCGTCTCTCCCAGCACCCGCCAGGCGAAGAAGGCCGTCATCGGGATCCACAGCTGCAGCGAGACCACAAGCGGACTGAGGTTCTTCACGATCGAAAAGCCGAAGTAGATCAGGCCAAAGTGGAGCGGCCCGAGCAGCAGCAGGATCGGCAGGATCTGGCGCCAGGGCGGGAACGGCGGCCGCAGGAATGGAATCAGCACCACGAGCGCGAGAGCGAACCTCACCCCGCCGACAAAGAACGGCGGCAGCACGCCCGTCGCGACCTTGGCCGCGGCGTTGTTGACGCCCCAGACGACGATGATCGCCGCGATGGCGGCCCATTCGGCGGGCGCGAAAGGAGATCTGTCGGACGGGGAAGCCACGCCCCCTCCTCGCATGGCAGGCAGACGCAATGGAACCCCGACGTCAGTCAAAAGGCGTTACGGACTGTGGTTGCGTTGGCCGTTGAAGCCCGTCCGCCAGGCAGGAATCCGCTCGCCCCGAAGAAGCGAGGCGAGCGGACGGGCGATAGCGCCTAGAACGGAATTTCGTCGTCCAGGTCGGCGCTGAAGCTTTCCTTCGGACCGCTCGGCTGGGCCCGGTCTCCGCCGGAGTAGCCGCCGAAATCGCCGCCCTCGTCACGCATCGCGCCGCCGCCGTCGCCGCGACCACCGAGCATCGTCAGCTCGCCGCGGAACTTCTGCAGGACGACTTCGGTGGAGTATTTCTCGACACCCTGCTGGTCCGACCATTTGCGCGTCTGCAGCGCGCCCTCGATGTAAACCGTCGAGCCCTTCTTGAGGTACTGCTCGGCCACCTTCACCAGGTTGTCGTTGAAAATGACCACGCGGTGCCACTCGGTACGCTCCTTCTTCTCGCCGCTGGCGCGGTCGCGCCACGACTCGGACGTCGCGATGCTGAGATTGGCGACCCGGTCGCCGGAGTTGAGCGTGCGGATTTCCGGGTCCTTGCCCAGATTGCCGACGAGAATGACCTTGTTGACGCTGCCCGCCATGGAATTGCTCCGTTTTCTCACGCCCGGCGACCCTGTCGCGCCGGAATCTGACGCCCAGACTAGCGAGCGTTAACCATTTATAAAACCCATGAGTTCACACTTTGTTCTCCCGCACAAGGGCTTATGCACAGCATTCTTCGGGTGAGGAGTCAGGGTCGGAAGGCGCTACTGGCGCTGGACCGCGCCGGGAATGACCAGCCGGCCATCGCCGCTGCGAACCAGCATCAGGTACTGGTTTCCTTCCCAGTGCTGGGCGCGATAGATGCCGTCCCGACGCAGGAAGATGAAGCTACCCTGGTAAGCCCCGGAAATTTCACGGGTCTGACCGCCCATGCGCAGGAAGCGCAGGCGCATGCCCTCGAGTTGAGCGGCGCAGTTCTCGATGTTGGGCTGATTGCGCGCCACCACGTTGAACTTGATCTTGCCGTCCGGGCCGGTCCCGACCGCGTAACAGACGCCCTTGTCGAGAGGGGCTTCAAACTCCGCCTCGCAGGCGCCGAGAACGACGGCGGCGGCGGCGAGCGTCAGAAGCGCGGCATGCTTGAGCATTGCGATGGTCCTTGCCTAGCCGACCGGCGGGATGGAGCAGTTGGGACCCTGTTCGACCAGGGTATGGAAGCGGCGGTTGTCCGAGGAAATCTCGACCTTGTCGCGCACCAGTCGCACGGTCTGATCGCCCCAGCGCCCGTAGGATGCCCCGCCCCGCTGTTCGCACTGGCCGGCATAGAGTGTCTGGACGCAGCTGTTGAGGTCCATGTCGCCAACCTTTGACCAGCCGCCGCCCGCGTAGCGCCAGCAGGTCTCCCCGGACACCTGCGTCGGCGCGGTCGGGCTGGACGTCGGAGCCGTCGCCGTGGGCGGCTGTGGGGTGGCCTGAACCGGCGGAAGCGGCGCGAGAACCGTCCCCGCCTGGTTGGCCGCCGCAAGGGCCCCGGTTTCATCGACTCCGACATCGAGCGCGTCAGTGGCGACGCCGTTTCGCTTGGCGCATTCGGTCAGTGTCAGTTCACCGGCGAAAACCCCGCTGACGAAACAGCGGATCGGCCGGGTCGGGTCGAGCCTGGTGTCATCGTCACGGCCGGTCTCGACGACCAGGCCGCCTGTCGCGGCGGGCGGCGGCTTGGTCGGGCCCTTGTCGCCACGCATGATCGTCGCCGCGATCAGGATGCCGAGGAGCAGCGCGACAGCGCCGCCAATGGCCAGGACGATCCGGCGGTCCTTGAGAAATTCCATGACTGCAATCGCTATCTTGCAGCCGTGTCGCTTTCAAGTCCGCGTGAACGATCGCGGGGGATCAACCGCCGCCCAGACGATCAAGAGCGGCCTGATAGTTCGAGATCTGGCTGGTAAGATAGGCCGGAACGGCGCCGCTCTGGCCCTTCGGCGTCACCGGCTGCGGCTTGGCAGCGGCTTCGAGCTGGCGGTAGGCGTCACGAACCTTGCTCAGCGACTTCGAAAGCACCGCGAGGGTGTTCTTGACCGCCGTCTCGCTGCTCACATCAAGCTCCGCCGGCAGGCCGAGGCCAAACACCGGCCCACCGCCGTCGGCCGAGACGCTCTTGCCGTCGGTGCCGACGATTGTGTTGCGGATCACACCCGGCGTCAGGCCCAGCGACGCCAGGAAATCAGAGTCGCCCTTGCCGGGAAGGACCTCGACGGTCGAGTTCTTGGTCGCGGGGGTGATCTTGAGTCTGCGGAAGTCACCATCGCTGACGACCTCGACCTTGGCCTTGGAACCGGCGGCGCGCTTGACCTTGATCGCCAGGGTATCGAGCGTGTCGCCGGCCTCAAGGGTCACCGTGGCCAGCCGGCCGCCCTCGGCGGTGCGGATCTGGAAGCTGTCCCCCGGGCGGGCGGATGTCGCCGCCGCGACCTTCGCGGAGTCGGCGTAGAGAAGCGTCCCCTTGGGCAGCCCCAGCTTGTCCAGGGCGCTCGCGCCCGTGGCGTCGACCGCGATCGAGGTGGCCGCGGCATAGCCGTCCTTGCCGGTGACACGCTGGGCGGAGGCCGTTCCCGTGACCAGGTCCAGCTGGGCGATGTAGCCGTCCTTGGTCGAAATGGCGGTCGCGCCCGGCTGGTCCGCAGCGGCAAGGCCGGCGATCCAGACCTTGCCGTCGGAGACCGTCATGGCCGTCACCGTATCGTCGGTCGTGCCGCCGAAATAGGTCAGACGGTCGCCGGCCGCGCTGGACAGGTCGGTCGAGAGGCGGGCCGCGAAGGCGTCCATGCCGGCGTTGTAGGCGTTGGCGGTTCCTGCCACCGACAGGGCCGCGTTGCGGGTCGTACCGGCCACCCAGAGATCACCGCCCTCGAGCGAGATTCCGGCGATCTGCCCGCCTTGCAGGTCCCCAAGGTCCCGCGTGGAGCCCGTCGCGAAACTGGCGGCGGAGGTATGAACGGTCGTTGTCGTGGAGGCGGTATTGGACCCGTCGGGCGCCCCGTAGACATTGCTGGTGGTGGTCGAGGACCCGTTGGTCGTGTTGGTGACGTTGATGGTGGTGACGCCGTTGGCGACGACCTTTTCCGTGGTCGTGACCGTCGGCGTAACGTCGAAGCTGCGAAGTACGCCGCGGCCGCTTTCGACACCCGCCAGGGTGACCTTGGAGCCATCCACGACCATGCCGCTGACGGTATCGGCGCCGGCCGTCCCGAACTGGGTTGTGAAGAGGGCCTTCGGCGAGCCCTTGGCGTCCGCCGCGAAGGCCGTCAGGTAGCCGTCCCAGTCGCCCTGGTTCGCGCCACCGCCAGGCAGTGTCGACTTGGTGCGACCGGCGACATAGACCAGACCGCCCTCCCCGAACGCCACGGCCGTGGCCTCGTCATCTTTCAGCGCGCCCCGCCGCGCCGTCCAGGACTCGTCGCCCCTGGCGTCGTAAACCGTGACGAAGCTGTCGGTCAGGCCTGTGCCATCTCCCGAGTTGATCGGCCCCTCCGTGGCGCCCGACAGCTCCCCGACGACCTTGCCGGCGATCGCAACACGACCGTCATCGGCGACCGTCATGGCCAGACCCTGGGCGTTGCTCGCCGCACCCAGGGTGCGGGCAAACATCAACTGGCCGGTGCTGTCGTATTTGAGCAGGGCGACATCGCTCTCCCCCTTGACGGTCTGGCCGTCGACCGACGTGTTGACGTCAGCCAGGACATACAGCGAGCCATCGGCGCCGACCTTTGAGCCGCGCACCGTCTTGATCGTGCCTTCCAGGCCCTTGGACGAAATGCGCGCGCCCTCAGCGCCGACCGCGGATCCGTCCAGCTTGACCAGGGTCGTCTCGAACTTGCCGTCGTCGGTCTTGACGTTCTTGTCGGGATCCGGATTGCCGGCGTAGGTCGTGACGTAGACCGAGGGCTTGGTCGTCGCCGCCGAAAATGTCGTCTGCTCCGTGGAATCGCCGGTTATCTTGAAGGCGAAGTTGTCCGCCACGGCCGGCAGGGTCACGGTGGTTCCGCCGGTGGTCACCTTGCGCGGCTCACCTGCCGTGCGCACGACGCTGAACCGCGTCTGCAGCCCCTCCGCCTCCAGCTTGGAGTTGATGAACGAGGTCACGGCGCCCATTGAGCGGGTGGCCGAACCCATGTCCGCCAGATCCACCTGGATCGTATGCGTCGCCGTCCCGCGCTTGACCGAAATGGTGAAGGCCACATCGCCAGCGAAGTCGGGCACGGCAGCGTTCTGCGTTCCGGTGAAGACCGTCCCTGTCAGGTATTGGGATTTCGACCGGGGCACGCCGACCGCGGACTTGTCGGAGATCATCGTGTCCCCGCGCGTCAGCCGCATCTGCTCGAGCTTGGCCTTGTCGGTATAGCCGGCGATTTCCGTCATCCCGCGGGTGAAGATGTCCGCGATACGGTTCTTCTCGGTCGCCGAGACGCCCTTCGCCTGCAGGCGCTCGCCCAGGCCGTAAAGGGTGTTCAGCCCCTGGTAGACGGCGAACAGCTTCTTGTAGTCGGCGCTGGCGCCTTCCAGGTCGAGCTTGGCCGAGGACTCATCGATGAAACGGGAACCCGCCATCGCCTTCTTGACCAGATCACTCGATCGCGCCGCGCCGGACGTCGTCGCCCACGGCGGTGTCGGGGCGTACTTCTTCGCACCCCCGCCGGCGCCAACGCTTGTCGGCGCCGCCGTGGTCTGTCCCTGCCTGGCCTGATAGTAGCTCAGGAGGCTGCTGGTATCGAAGGTGACGGCCATTCAGATCCCGGCGGAAATTCGCAGCGGCAGCATGACCGACAAGGGCTGACAGCGGGTTAAGGCGCAAAGCCAGAGGAAGGATCGCTCAGGCGGCGATCAGCCCCGCCGAGACGAGGTTTCGCCGGGCGTCCGGCGCGAGCACGGCCCATTCCTCGGCCAGAATGCCGAGCATGACCACGTCACGCGGCGCACCCGCTTTCAGGACATGACCGCGCAGATAGCCCTCACGGCGGAAACCGGCTCCGGTCTGGACCTTCATCGCCGCGTCGTTGTCGGCCATCACCTCGGCCCACACCTTGTGAAGGCCAAGGCCCAGGAAGGCCTGATCAAGCCCCAGCACCTGCGCCGCCCGCCCCACGCCGCGACCACGCGCCTCGCGATCGCCGATGAACCAGTTCCACGCCGCGCGCCGATGATGGCCGGCGAGGCCCGTCAATGTCAGCAGTCCGGCGGGGCGTCCGCCGCTCTGGATGAGCCAGCCCTTGATGTCCGGATCGCTCTGGATCTGATCAAACCAGGCCCGGTGCGCGTCTCGCCCTGAAACATCGGCGTCCGACATCCAGCGCGCGACCTCGGGTTCGGCGCGCCATTGGAAAAGGCGCTCCTCGTCTTGTGGAAGAAGATCGCGAAGCTCGATCATGCAGCTGCCTCGTCGCCCCTGCGCGGCTCAGCGGGGCCAGAGGCCGCCGCCACCGCCGGGCTCACCCCTTGAACAGCGACAGAATGATCTGCGGCGCCTGGTTGGCGATCGACAGCGCCTGCGCGCCGAGCTGTTGCTGGACCTGTAGGGCCTGCAGGCGCGCGCTTTCCTTGGCCAGGTCGGCGTCGACCAGGTTCCCGATGCCCGAGTTCAGGGTGTCGGTCAGCTTGGATACGAACTTGTTGTGGGCCTCGAGCTGCTTGGACTGCGCCCCGAGGTCGCCCAGCGCCTGGTTGACGTTGGAAATGGAGCTCGTCAGCAAACCCTGGATCGTCGTGGCCAACGTCATCGTGCCGATCGACGAGGTCGCGCTCATGGTGATGATCGCCCCGCCAAGAGACATGTTCTTGGCGCTCAGGGTGATGAACGAGTTGGCGTCGGCGTTTGCGAGGAAACGGATGCCCGCGCCCAGCGAGTTGTCCAGCAGGTTGGCGCCATCGAACTCCGCGTCGCCGGCGACCTGGGTAATCTGCCGCAGCAGAGACTTGTAGTCGGCGTTCAGAGCGGTGCGCGACACCGTGTCCAGCGACGGGTCCATCGCCGCTGTGACCTTTTCCTTCATCGAAATGAGCAGGTCGGAAATGGTTTCGCCGGCCGAAATGGCCACATCGGAAATCGACTGGGCCCGATCGAGGCTCATCTTGACCGCGCCAAGCGCGCCGACGTCAGCGCGTTGCGCCTGGGCGATGCCCCAGACCGAAGCGTTGTCCTTGGGGCCCTGAACCTTCAGGCCGGTGCTGATGCGGTTTTGCGCGCCCGCCAGATCATCGTTCGTCTTGTTGAGGTTCTGAAGCGCAACCAGCGCAGATTGGTTGGTATGGACGCTGATCGACATGAGCTTCTCCTCGCACGGCGTTTCTCGACGTGACGCGACTCACCGAGCCGCCCCTTCGAAATCTAGGCGGGAGAACGTTCGCTTATGGTTAATATCGGTAAACCATGACGGCCGCCGTCGCGGCGCGACGTCGGTGAAAACTTCGGAGCGGTCCGTCTGGACCGGTGCGGAGATCCGCTAGGACTGGGCGTCGATCACGTCGCCAGGGGCGTAGGACGCCGTATCCTTCAATCGAATGACCTGCTCCCGAGGGAACTGCTTCACGATTTCGCCGGTCCGGCGGTCGAGGGTCTTGTAGATGAAGGTTCCCGAAGCCTGGTCTTCTTCAATGATCAGGCGAAGGTCGGCATTCTGGCGGGGCGCTTCCGGCCGCGCGGCAGCGGTATCCGGCGCAACAACGGGTGTCGCGACAAAGACCGCGGCGTCCTGGATCGGCAGAACGGGTGCGATGGTGCTTTTCATGTCTCCTGGCGTCGACCCTTTTCGGCCGACGACCCTCCTGTTGGCGGCCAGCGGAGACCTTTCGGCCTCCGCCTCCGCGACAGGGGACGGGCGTCAGACGCCCGCCCCCACGCTTGCCTAGCGGAACAGCCCGAGCAGGGCCGACGACGAGGAGTTGGCGATCGACAGCGCCTGGATGCCCAGCTGCTGCTTGGTTTGCAGGGCTTGCAGCTTGGCGCTTTCCTTCGCGAGGTCAGCGTCAACCAGGTTACCCACGCCGGCGTCGAGGCTGTCTTGCAGCTTGCCGACGAAGTTCAGGTGAGCTTCCAGCGACTTCGAACCCGTGCCGAGCTTGGCCAGGGCCGCGCCGACGTTGGTGATCGAGGTGCTGACCGTGGTCACCAGAGCGGCCGCGATCGTGGCGGTGCTCAGCGACGCCGTGGCGGCGACAGTGACGTTGGCGCCGCCGAGAGCCAGCGACTGGGCCGCAACGGTGATCTTGGAGGTGCCATCCGCGTTGGCCAGGGCCGTGATGGTGGCGCCCGAAGCCTTGATCATGTTCGAGCCGTTGAAGTCCGCGTTGGTCACCGATTTCGCGATCTGGTCACGCAGCGCCTTGAAGTCTTCGCTGAGGGCCGAACGGCTGGCGGTGTCCAGCGTGGTGTCCGAAGCCGCCAGAGCCTTTTCCTTCATCTGCACGAGCAGGTCGGAAACGGTTTCGCCGGCGGCGATCGCCACGTCGATGGTGGATTGACCGCGCTGGAGCGAATCCTTGACCGCGTTCAGGGCCTGCGAGGTACCGCGCTGGGTTTGGGCGATGGCCCAGATGGCGCCGTTGTCCTTGGCCGAAGCAACCTTCTTGCCGGTGTTGATGCGGCTCTGAACGGTGTTCAGGTCGGCATTGGTGGCGTTGAGGTTCTGCAGGGCGACCATTGCGCCCGTGTTCGTGTTAACGCTGTTCAGCGCCATGACGATATTCCCTTTTCCAGGTGTCCGACGTCATTTTGACGGCCGGGGACATTTTGTCCGCTTGGATAGGAAGCAATCGCCGGGCCACTTTGGCCATCTCACCAGGATCGTCTAATTTATTGATTTAATTGGGTTATAGGTCTGTTAGGGACATATGGCCCCGGCATTTTCTGCCGACCTTCGGGCATGGTAAGCAACTTCTGCCGGGTGACCCGGCAAAAGGCTGCCGGGCGGAGGGTGCCTCCGCCCGGCTTCGCGACCTATCCTCGGAACAGTGACAGCAGCGATTGCGATGACGAGTTCGCGATCGAGAGCGCCTGGATCCCGAGCTGCTGCTTGGTCTGCAGAGCCTGGAGCTTGGCGCTTTCCTTCGCGAGGTCAGCGTCAACGAGATTGCCCACGCCCGCGTCGAGGCTGTCTTGCAGCTTGCCGACGAAGGTGCGGTGGCTGTCGTACGCCTTGGACTTGGTGCCCAGACGAGCGAGAGCCGCGCCGGTGTTGGTGATGGAGGTGGAGACCGTCGTGATCATCGCCGTGGCCGTGGTCACGGTGCCGATCGTTCCCGTCGCGGCCACCGTCACGATCGCACCGCCAAGCGCCATGACTTCGGCGGCGACAGTGATCTTCGACGTTCCATCCGCATTGGCGAGAGCTGCAATCGCCGTAGCGCCGGTCTTGATGAGATTGCTCCCATTGAAGTCGGCGTTCGACACGGCCTTGGAGATTTGATCCCGCAGGGCCTTGAAGTCCTCGTTCAGTGCGGACCGGCTGGTGGTGTCGAGCGTAGCATCCGACGCCGCCAGGGCCTTTTCCTTCATCTGCAACAGCAAGTCGGAGACCGATTCACCTGCCGCGATCGCCACGTCGATTGTGGACGAACCGCGATCAAGCGAATCCCGCACGGCGTTCAGGGCCTGGGAAGTGCCACGTTGCGTTTGGGCAATAGCCCAGATCGCTCCGTTATCCTTCGCCGACGCCACCTTCTTGCCGGTGTTCACGCGGGACTGGGTCTGCGACAGTTCCATGTTGGTCGCGTTGAGGTTCTGGAGCGCAACCATTGCGCCCACGTTGGTATTCACCGAATTGCTGAGCATCGGCGGTCCTTCCATTCTGGTCGGGGGATCACGGCCTTTTGGCCGGGCGGGCGTTCTTGCCCACGCATCACCTCGCAAGGCGCGCGCCATCGAACATCGTCACGTGAACGATTTTCGGGATTGAATTTATTGAGCTTTACTGCACCAAAACGGGGATAGCCCCGCTATGGGCAGAGACGTTCCGACTACACGGTAACTTTTGCCGGACGCATCGCGCACGGCGGCAAAATCGACGTCAGGCGGCCTCGGTCTGACCGGACAGGCCCTGCATCATGATGCGGTTGATATCGATCAGCGGCGCGATCTCTTCCTCACGACGGATGACGGCGCTGGTGTGCCGGCCGACCCACAGGCTGAGGGAAATGATCTGGGCCCTGAGCCCTTCGGGCAGAACATTCTGGGGGTCGGCGCAATCTGTCGCCAGGGCGGACCACAGGCGCCGGTTCCAGTCGAGCGCGTCGATACGACCGCGAACGTCTTCCGGAGGCACATCCGCGGCCTGAAGCAGGGCGCGCGTAACCTGACCGAAGAGGCGATACTCGGCGTCGCGCGGGTTTTCAGTCCGCGCCGCGGCCTGCTGATACGCCTGCAGCCCCATTACCCAACCTCTCGTCTTCGTACTCTATCAGTTTCCGGCACAACATCAGCGCCTTGTAGTATTCTCGCGCCATGGCGTGGCGGGAGATGGCGACACAGTCGGCCAGGACGTCCGGATTGCGGATAACGCCCATGAACTCCGACAGGCGACGAACGAATTCGTCGTAGTATTTCAACGCATTGGCCTCATCGAGGTACATCATCATCACCGGGAAGTAGACGTGACGCGCCGGTGTGACAGCCTCCTCCTCCTGCATGATGTCCTTCTCACGAAGGACTGAAGCCTTGTTCTGCAGGATCAGGACGCCGCGCCGATCCCCGTTCTGAACGACGGCGCCGTTGAGGACAAACCTTTCACCGGGCTTCAGTGACAGTTTCAACGGCACGACAGTCGATCTCCGGGTGGCGTGCGGCGCGGTCGCCAACTTTCGTCGAGAATCCGCCCGCCCTGTTGAAGGAAGGCTAAAGGCGCATGGTTAACGGGATGTTGTGCGGCATCCGGTCGCGGAGCCGGCCTTAAGTCGGGATTAAGCATAAACAGGTGATCTGAGCGCCTGCCTTGAGTCACCTGGAAGGGCGCTGTCCGCATGCCTCCGCAACCCGCCGCCAAGTCCGCCGCCTCGGCCGCGGCGCTCGGCTTTCCGGACTCCCCGGCTGTTCCGACGCGCCTCCGAATGGCCGGCGCGGCAAGCGGTCAGGCCGGCTCCAGGGACGCCCTCGCCCGCCTCAATGAAGCGGTCAGCGAACTGCGCGCTCTGGCCGTGCAGCCCCTGCTGCAGGATGCCGTGGCGGCTCTGCAGGCCGACGATTTCCAGCGGGGCGGAGACCTTGCCATCAAGGCCCTGGAAATGGACGAGCGGAACGGCTTTGGCTGGTACCTGCTGGCCATCGCCCGTGAACGAGCCGGTGATTTCGCCTCGTCAGTCCGCTGCTATGAATCGGCCCTGACCTTGATCCCGAACCATGCGGAAGTGGCCAATGACATGGGCCGCCTCGCCTATCGCATGGGCTTGAAGGAAACGGCCGAGAAGCTGTTTCTGCACTACCTCACGCAACATCCGACGTCGCACGAGGGCGCCAACAACCTGGCCTGCGCCTTGCGCGACCAGATGCGCTTCGCCGAGGCGATCGAGATCCTCAAACCGGCCATCGCCGCACACCCGAAAAACTCCCTGCTGTGGAACACCCTGGGCACCGTCGTCGGCGAGGAGGGCGATCCGCAGATGTCGGTGACCTTCTTCGATGAAGCGCTCAGCCAGGACGCCGGCTTCGCCAAGGCCCGTTACAATCGCGGCAACGCCCGACTGGTGCTGGGCGATCTGGACGGCGCGCTGGACGACTGCCAGACCGCCCTCGCCTCGCCGATGAGCGAAGACGAACGGCTGATGATGCTTCTCGCCCGCTCGACGATCCGCATCGCCCGCGGGGAAATCGCCGAGGGCTGGGATGACTACGAAGTGCGCCTGGACCCGGCCTTCGCTGACGTCACCCATTTCATGATCGAAGCGCCGCGCTGGACGCCTGACACCGATCTCGCGGGCAAGACGCTGCTGATCATGGGCGAACAGGGCCTCGGCGACGAGGTCATGTTCGCGAACATCATTCCGGATGTGCTGGAAGCCCTCGGACCTTCGGGGAAACTGTACATCGCCGTGGAGCCCCGGCTCGTGTCCCTGTTCCAGCGGTCATTCCCGACCGCGGATGTCGGGCCTCACAGCACCTGGAATGTTGACGGGCACACCGTGCGCGGCGCGCCCTTTATCCACGACCACGGCACGCTTGACGTCTATTCGCCGATCGCCTCGATGCTGCGACGGTTTCGCCCGACCGTCGCGGCCTATCCCGATCGGACCGGGTTCCTGAAGCCCGATCCCGAGCGTGTCGCCTGGTGGCGGTCACAGGTTCCCGCCGGCCCCACCGTGGGCCTCCTGTGGAAGAGCCTGATCCAGGCCGGCGCCCGCCACCGGTTCTACTCGCCGTTTGACCAGTGGAAGCCGGTTCTGGCCGTTCCGGGCGTGACCTTCGTCAACCTGCAATATGGCGACTGCGCCGCCGAGCTCGAAGCCGCGCGACGTGATCTCGGGGTCGAGATCTGGTCTCCTCCGGAGATCGACCTGAAGAAGGACCTGGACGACGTGGCCGCGCTTTGTTGCGCGCTGGATCTGGTCATGGGTCCCTCGAACGCCACCAGTTGCCTCGCCGGCGCCAGCGGCGCGCCGCTGTGGCTGCTCTCCACGCCGGGCGCCTGGCCCCTACTCGGGACCGACCGATACCCCTGGTATCCGCAGACGCGGGTGTTCCGGCCGCCCGCGCTGGGCCAGTGGGGTCCGGCCATGCAGGCGATGGCCGAAGCGCTGACAGACCGGCTGGCGACAGGAACCAAGGCCTGAGCCGAGGGTTGATTCCGGGAGTGGCGGGCGATGTTCGCCCGCGCTTTCGGAGTTTTTCCCGTGACCCATGAAACCCCTGTTGACCCCAAGGACACACCGGTCGATCCGTCCGAGAAAATCGCCGAAGATGCCGATCCCCATGTCGATCACCAGCTCGACAAGGGCCTGAAAGAGACCTTCCCCGCCAGCGACCCGGTATCAATCAATCCCGGCGCGGACTGAGCGGCCGGCGGACCGGTCATGTCCGGTCCGCCGAAACCGGGTTGAATGTCGCGGATTGGGCTTTAGTCTGCCCCCTGAATTGAACGTTTGTTCGAATGCGCGAAAGCGCGCCCAGGGGATGACATGAGCTCGCGTTTTGAAGGCACGTCCAACTACATCGCCACCGAGGACCTGAAGGTCGCGGTGAACGCCGCCGTCGCGCTGGAGCGCCCGCTGCTCATCAAGGGCGAACCGGGCACAGGCAAGACGGTGCTGGCCTACGAAGTGGCCAAGGCCATGGGCGCGCCGTTGATCACCTGGCACATCAAGTCGACGACCAAGGCCAGCCAGGGCCTGTACGAGTACGACGCCGTGACCCGCCTGCGCGACAGCCAGCTCGGCGACGAGCGCGTCAAGGACGTCACCAACTACATCAAGAAGGGCAAGCTCTGGGAGGCGTTCACCAGCGACGTGCGCCCCGTCCTGCTCATCGACGAGATCGACAAGGCCGACATCGAGTTCCCGAACGACCTCCTGCAGGAGCTCGATCGCATGGAGTTCTTCGTCTACGAGACCGGCGAGACGATCTCGGCCAAGGTCCGCCCGATCATCATCATCACCTCGAACAACGAGAAGGAACTGCCGGACGCCTTCCTGCGCCGCTGCTTCTTCCACTACATCCGCTTCCCGGAAGCCGAGGTGATGCAGGAAATCGTCGACGTCCACTTCCCCGGCATCAAGGAGAAGCTGGTCGCCGAGGCGATGCGCATCTTCTACGACATGCGCAAGGTGCCGGGCCTGAAGAAGAAGCCGTCCACCAGCGAACTGCTCGACTGGCTCAAGCTTCTGATGGTCGAGGACATCGACGAGGCCATGCTGCGCGAGAAGGATCCGACCAAGCTGATCCCGCCGCTGCACGGCGCCCTTCTGAAGAACGAACAGGACGTCCATCTGTTCGAGCGCCTGGCCTTCCTGGCCCGCCGCGAAGGGTCGGGCAACACGCGTCCGGGGCAGTAAGCGTCGAGGGCATAGCGCCTTCAATGGCTGAAAACGGGGGCGGACGCGCAAGCGTCCCGCCCCTTTTTCATGTCGCAGCGTTACCGCAATTTCACTGGACGGTTCTGACCGGGCGAAGCACTCTTGCATTACAAGATAGCTCCCGAGGGACTTCCGACATGAACCGTATCGCCCTGCTGGCCACCGGCTGCACCGCCCTGGTGCTGGCCGCCTGCGACCATCCCGACGCAGCCCGTCAGCATGCCGCTCGCGAGATGAAGGTGATCAGCAAACTCGATTGTCCCGCGACCCAGGGCCGCTTGAAGCTGACGACCGCCTCGCCAGATGGCCTGAGCTGCGCCTATGCCGCGGACGGGGTCGAGGTCACGCTGAAGCTCGCGAAACTGGAGAACGGCAACGCCGTGGCAGTCCTGTCACCCGTCGAGGCCGAGCTCCGCGCGCTCATGCCAAAGGCTCAGCCGGCCGTGGCCGGTCAAGCGGCGGGGGCCACGGCGAACAGCGGCGACGACGTCGATATCAGTCTGCCCGGCATCTCCATCCAGACATCCGGGGACTCGGCCAACGTCAAGGTCGGCGGCGCCGGCGGGCCCAGCATCCAGGCCAACGACGACGGCGCCGAGATCCGCGTCCAGCGCAACGTCGAGGTCAACGGAACGAAGGTCGAGAGCGAGAGCCGCCGGCGCCGCCATGACGACGGCGGTGTCTATTCACGCTTCATTCTGGCCAGCGACAAGACCACCGGAGACTGGGCCGTGGTCGGCTACGAAGCCCGCGGCCCGCGCGGTGGACCGTTGGTCATCGCCACACTGAAGGCGAAGCGCGGCCACCATAGCGATGACGACACCTTCGCCGACGTCGACGCCCTGGTCCGCCACAACGTCGGCGGCCGGCGCAACGCCAACATCGTTATCGGGTCGGAGTGACCTCGGTCACCTTGTAGGCCAGCATCCGGCCGTCCTCGTCGGCCACGGAGACGTATTCCCCGACAACGAAGCGGTGCTCACCCAGGCGGTGAACCGGTTCGTTGTCAGCGTCGTCGGCGGCGTCATAGTCGAAGTACCAAGTCTGACCCCGGTGCTTCAGAACGCCTGTCACGGCGTCTTCGTCGGGCGCGAAGCGCCGAACCGAACAGTCGGCGCGATGCGCCGCATAGCTCGCCACGTCCAGCCGTCCGTCGGCAGAGAGCGGCGCGACAAGGCTGTAGCCGCGGTGGTCGTCTCCGTCCGCGAACTCGGTGCCGGGATTGCGCGCAAGGCGCAGCACGATGCGCGAAAGCGTCATGGTCATCCTCAATTCTCTGAAATCAGTGCGACAGGAACAGCGACGGTCCGTCGTTGTTGAGCAGGGTGCGCGTGGTGCCGCCGAAAATGTATTCCTGAAGCCGCGGGTGGCCGAAGGCGCCGGCGACCAGAATGCTGGCGGAGGCCCGTTCGGCTGCACCCAGCAACAGCTGAGCCGCGTCGCCTGACCCCTCCAGCAATTCGACATCCGCGGTTACGCCGCGCGCGGCGAAGAATGCCTGCAGACGCGTAGCCTCGAAGGCCCGCGATGAGGCGGCGGGGGCCGCCAGAATGACAACTCGACTGGCCTTTTCGAGGAGCGGCAAGGCTGTGCGGGCTGCGCGACTGGCTTCCTTGCCGCCGTCCCATGCCACCACGGCGACGCCGCCGGTCTTCAGCCCCGGGCGGGCGACGATGACGGGACGCTGCTCATCAGCCACGATCTGCTGGAACGATTCGGCCAGCGGGCCCCGCCCGCGCGCGGCCTCGGTATCGAACACCACGACGTCGGACAGCCGGCTTTCCATCGAAAGCCCCGCCCAGACCGGCGATTCCAGCGAGATCAGGGTCGCCTTGTCGTAGCCGCAGGCCTCGACAGCCCTGCGGGCCATGCGCTCGCCTTCGGCCGCGGCTTCCTTGAGGCTGTCCATGGCGGTGATCTGAACGCCGCCCATGAACCCCTCGCCCATCCAGGGCATCAGGTCGGCGATGTCGGCCGGCGCATGCACCGCGGCGACCTCGGCCTTGAACGGCGTCGCAAGCGCAACCGCCGCCTTTAGAAGTTCCGCGTCGTGGGCTCCGCCCGCGAGCGGCGCCATGATCCTCGCCCAGCTCATTAGAGAGTCTCCTTCAAACCGAACCGTGATCGCTAGAGCACCCGCAGACATTGATCTTTATCAACCAATGCGCCAGTTGAAACGCCCTGCCAATGTAAGGAACGAACGGGTGGCGAAAGGGCTGCGAAGCACGCGCGCGGGAAAGTCGGCGCCACGGGCCTGGCAACGCATGCTGTCCGGTCGACGCCTGGATCTGCTCGATCCCTCGCCTGTCGACATCGAGATCGAGGACATCGCCCACGGCCTGGCCCGCGTCGCCCGCTGGAACGGTCAGACCATTGGCGAGCATGGCTTTTCGGTCGCCCAGCACTCGATGGTGGTCGAGGAACTGGTGGCCCATATCCAGCCTACCGTCGATCCCAAATGGCGGCTGGCAGCCCTGCTCCACGACGCGTCGGAGTACGTGATCGGCGACATGATCAGCCCGTTCAAGGCGGCGCTCGGGGTCAACTACAGGGACTTCGAGGAGCGCCTGGAACACGCCATCCACGCCCGTTTCGGCCTGCCGGCCAAGACGCCCGCGGCGGTCAAGACACTGATCAAACAGGCCGACCGCGCCTGCGCCTTCTTCGAGGCCACGCAGCTGGCCGGGTTTGGTCATGACGAGGCCCTGGTCATCTTCGGCGCGCCGCCGCCCGGGTACAGCCTTGTCATCGACCCGCAGCCCCCGAGCGAAGCCCAGAAGCGTTACGTCCACCGCTTCCATGTGCTGTCGGAAGCGGCCGGTTTTGAACCCGTACAGGCGGCGTTCGATACCGAATAGGACGGAGGCGGTCGGCAACGGTGCGGCGTCCGGGACGTTGGTCCCGGACAATCACGGAGACCTGCCATGTCTGAAGTCACCTACGAAATCGTCGAACATGACGGCGGCTGGGCCTACAAGGTCGGCGACGTGTTCTCGGAGACCTTTCCGTCTCACGACGCAGCCTCGCGCGCGGCGCATCGCGCGGCGGCCGAGCAGAGGGTCGGCGGTCACGACGAGACAATCAGCTACGAAACCGAGCGCGGCGAATGGAAGACCGAGCGATCCGACGGCGGCGACCGGCCCCGGACGCACGTGAAGGACTAGGGGCTAGGGATTGGGGGCCTTGGGCTAGTAAGGTCCAGGTGACGCCATTGCCCGGCTCGGCTAATGGCTGATTCCTGACCTCCAGCCCCTCGTCGCATGTCCCAATCCGTCGTTATCGGCCTCTCCGCCGTCATCATGGCCATTCGCGGCGGCGAAGCGGTGGTTCTGACGGTGCGTCCGCACGACCGGGCCACGGATCGCGTGACCAGTCTGGCGGGTTTGCCGTTCGGGCCGTTCGATCCGGAGGAACACCGGACATTTGAAATCGCCCTGCGCGACTTCGTGACGGAGCAGACACGGTTCGATCTCGGCTACGTCGAACAGCTCTACACCTTCGGCAACAAGGGGCGGGACGCGCCGCGGGCCGAGATCGGGGCCGGCGCCGCGCGGGTCGTGTCGGTCGGCTATCTGGCGCTCACGCCAAGCGCTATCGATACCGACGCGCCGGACAGCGCCTGGGCGCCCTGGACGCGATTTTTCCCATGGGAAGACTGGCGCCTGGGCCGCCCCGCCCTGATTGACGAAGCGATCGCCCCGGCGCTACGCGCCTGGGCCGGCAAGGACGAGGCGAGGCTGGCCCGCGCGCGCCTGCTGTTCGCGCTCGACGATGCACGCTGGAACGAGGAGCGGGTGCTCGACCGCTACGAGCTGCTCTACGAAGCCGGCTTGGCGCCG
The DNA here is from genome assembly GCA_964541915.1 of uncultured Caulobacter sp. Classification (GTDB taxonomy): domain Bacteria; phylum Pseudomonadota; class Alphaproteobacteria; order Caulobacterales; family Caulobacteraceae; genus Caulobacter. The sequence continues at coordinate 47,394 of CAZISF010000002.1, read as the reverse complement.
GAGGCTGACCGGGATCGCGCCCGTGAACGCGGCGAGTCGACCATTGAACCCCGCGCCCTGTCCGCGGCCCTCGGCGAGCCGATGCTGTCGGATCACCGGCGTATTCTGGCCACGGGCCTGGGTCGGCTGCGTGGCAAGACCAAATACCGGCCGGTCGTCTTCGAACTGATGCCGCCGGAATTCACCCTGTCGGCGCTTCAACGGGCCGTCGAGGCGATCGCCGGCGTGCCGCTGCACAAGCAGAACTTCCGACGGGTGGTCGAACGCATCGACCTGGTGGAAGGCCTTGGTCGCATGGATACCGAGACGGGCGGCCGACCGGCCGAACTGTTCCGGTTTCGCCGCGAGCTGCTTACTCAGCGGCCTGCAGGGGGACTGTCTCTGCCGCTGCTTCGGGACTGACCGCCCCCGCTTCACGCGCACGCCACTTCGCCTTCAACGTCGCCGAGGTGTCGCGCGAGCCGTCGGGACTCCAGCCTGGCGAGCCAAACAGGTAGCCGACGACCTCGCGGAGCGACCGTGACCCGGCCAGATCCTTGCCGATGGCCATCCATTCGTGAAAGGCGACGCGGAAGATATTGAAATCGCCCAGATTATGCACGACCCCGTAGCGGCATGGCTCTTCGTCCAGCTCGGGAACATAGGTGCCGAACATGCGGTCCCAGATGATCAGGATTCCGGCGTAGTTGGAGTCCAGGTAGCGCGGATTGCGCGCGTGGTGGACGCGGTGATGCGACGGCGTATTGAACACCCCCTCGAACCAGCGCGGGAACCGCCGGATCGCCTCCGTGTGGATCCAGTACTGGTAGACGAGGCTGATGCCCTTCTGAATGGCGACCATCGCCGGCGGAAAGCCCAGCAGGATCAGCGGAATCCACAACAGCCAGGTGCCCGCCACGCCGCCGGTCCAGGTCTGCCGCAAGGCGGTCGCCAGATTGTAGTGCTGCGAGGTGTGGTGGTTGACGTGACTGGCCCACCAGAACCGCCGCTCATGCGAGATGCGATGGAACCAGTAGTAGGTCAGGTCCTCAAGAAAGAAGACCGCCACCCAGGCCCACCAGGCATTCATGGGCAGGGTGAACAGGCGATGCTGATAGGCCCACATCGTGACGACGAAGATCGCTCCGGCGGTCAGAGCGCCGGCGACGGAACTGCCGAAACCCATGCCAAGCGACGTCGCCGTGTCACGGACCTCGTAGACGGCCCGGACCTTGCGGAATTTCGCCAGCAGGATTTCCGCCACGATGGTGACGACGAACATCGGCACGGCAAGGTCAACAGGATTGAAGGCCGGTTTGATGGGATCGAGGGTCATGCGGCCAGGCCTTCCTGCAGGATTTCGGGCGGCCAGGGCGTCACGCCGCTGACGGCGAGGCGGGCCATCGGCGCGGCGGGATCGCGCAGTTTCAGGAGAACCTTGCCCCGTCGTACGGGCGCGGCCAGCGCCAGCCGCCACGGCATTGTCCGCGCGACCCAGGAGTCGCCGAGCCTGTAGAGGACCAGCGCGTCCGAGCCGGCCCGCGCCACGACGCCCGCGCCATCACCGGCGACCCAGAGCAGGTCGGGCGTACGGTCAGGAAACTCGGCGGTCAGCAGGTCGCGCGCGGACGTCTCATCGAGCGGCGCCACCGGCCTTGCGATGCGCGCCAGACCCGCGACGATGATCATGAAGACCACGAAGCCTGCCGAAGCGGCGAGTTTTATGAGTTGCTCATTCACGGTTGCGCCATCTCCCCGGCGGGGAGTGTCCCCGCGAGGGCGCCAACGTCAACCAAAAAGCCCCTTCCGTCGCCGGAAGGGGCTTGCCGGTTCGAACCGATCGGTCGCGATCAGAACTTGCGCGTGTAGGACAGGGCATAGACGTCGGCATTGCCGGCGTCATAGTCGTGGCGGGTCCAGTCGAGGCGCACGCCATCCTTGTCGGTGAAGTGGTACTGGCCCCCGACACCATAGGCGATGCCGTCCCGATCCTGGTCCCCGAGCGAGGTATCGAACGTGGTGGTGCTGTAGCCCACGCGGGCGAACACTTCCGCCTGGGGCGTCACCGGCACGAAGCCGACCACATAGGCTCCGAACTCGTCCTTCAGCTTGACGTTCACGCCGCCGGTGTTGTCGTCCTTGACCCCGAACGAGGCCTCGCCTTCGACACCGACATTGGGCGTGAACCTGTAGCCCAGGCGAGCCTGCAGCGCCCCGAGTTTGCCAGCGTCCGTGTCGGCATTGGCATATCCGACCGTACCGTAGACGTCCTGGGCATGGGACACGGCGGGAACGGCGACCACGGTAAACGCGGCCGTTGCGGCCGCCATCATGAGAGACTTCATCGTCTTGTACTCCTAGACGCTTTCAGCTCCCCAGCCCTTCGGACCTAGGATTCAAACGCGGCGCGCAGGAGGCGGTTCGGCGGACGGAATGAGGCCGGTTTGTAGCGTTGCCCGGAGGCCACAGCCGTGGACAGCAAAAAGGCCTCCCCCGTCGCCGGGAGAGGCCTTCCTGAAAGTCAGTCGATGGAACGACTAGAACTTGTGGACGAGCGCCACGGTCCAGGCGTCAGCGTCGGTGGAGAACGCATAACGGGTCCAGTCGAGGCGGAGGCTGTTGTTGTCCGAGACCTGACCTTCGAGACCAAGGCCAAAGGCCGCGCCGTCCTGCGTGTCGGACACCGTCACCGGGCCGATCGAGGCTTCAAACTTGGCCTGGGCGTAGCCGACCCGGCCGACCAGCGCGCCCTTTTCGGCGAAGTTCCAGCGAGCGGTCAAAAACACGCCGGCTTCGCTGGACATGTCGATGTCCGTGGCCAACACCTTGTCACCGGAGATGCCCTTGGCAGCTTCGATTTCGACGCCGATGAACGGGGTCAGTTGCAGGCCGCCGCGAACCTGAACGGCGCCGAGACGAACCGGGCTGGAGTCAACGGTGCCGAGGCCGATGCTGCCATAAACGTCGGCAGCCTGGGCCATCGCGGGAGCGGCGAGCAGAGCGGCGGCCACGGCGGCGGCGGAAAGAATCTTCTTCATACGGGTATCCCCTTTCGGGCGCCCCCCCGGGGCGCGTTCACGGAAAGGTCGCAACGCGAGGCCACGACGTCAAGGATTGTCGGGCCCAATCCGTGCCATTTGGGAAACAGGTGTTGCGGCAATGGCACGCAAGCGGCGGTCCGGCGCGCGGTTCATCTGCATCGCAAATCCGCCCTGTGTTTCCCTGCGAGGCCGCGCTGCGCTATCAAGCCGCCAACAGTCAAAATCGTCGGGACCTAACGATCGTGCATCAGGCCGTCATTGCCGCCACCGGGCTCTACACACCCGAACAGAGCATCTCCAACGTCGAACTGGTCGAGGCCTTCAACACCTATGTCGAGCGGTTCAATGCCGCCAGCGCCGCCGAAATCGCGGCCGGAACGGTCGAGGCGCTAACCCCCTCCTCCGCCGAGTTCGTCGAGAAGGCTTCCGGCATCAAGGCGCGGTTCGTCATGAACAAGTCCGGCATTCTCGATCCGGACATCATGCGGCCGGTCATTCCCGAGCGTCCGAACGAGGAGATCTCGATCCTCGCCGAGATGGCCGTCGCCGCCGCTCGGGAAGCCATCGCCAAGTGGGGCAAGCCGGTCAGCGAGATTGGCGCGGTGCTGTGCGCCGCGTCCAACATGCAGCGCGCCTATCCCGCTATGGCCATCGAAGTACAACAGGCGCTGGGGATCGAGGGCTTTGCTTTCGACATGAACGTGGCCTGCTCGAGCGCTACGTTCGGCATCAAGACGGCGGCGGATTTCATCGCCGGCGGCTCGGCGAAGGCCGTGCTGATGGTCAACCCGGAAATCTGCTCCGGCCATCTGAACTTCAAGGACCGCGACAGCCACTTCATCTTCGGCGACGTGGCGACCGCCGTGATCATCGAGGCCGCCGATCAGGCCGATGGCGGTTGGGACATCCTCGGTACGCGCCTGAAGACCCAGTATTCGAACAACATCCGCAACAACTTCGGCTTCCTCAACAACGCCGCTCCCGAGGGGATCGGCGCCAGGGACAAGCTGTTCGTCCAGGAAGGCCGCAAGGTGTTCCGCGAAGTCGTGCCGATGGTCAGCCAGATGATCGTCGACCACGCCGCCGACCTCGGCATCGACCCGACAGGCCTCAAGCGCCTTTGGCTGCATCAGGCCAACATCAACATGAACGAGATGATCGGCCGCCGGGTGCTGGGCCGTGACCCGACGCCGGAAGAGAACGTGATCATCCTCGACACCTACGCCAACACCAGCTCCGCCGGGTCGATCATCGCCTTCCACCGGGCCAACGAAGACTTCGGGGCGGGCGAGACCGGCCTGATCTGCAGTTTCGGCGCCGGGTATTCGGCCGGCACGGTGTTCGTGCGGAAGCGATAGGCGGCCGGATGCTTCCCCCTTGGGGGAGCTGTAAGCCAGAACAAGCTCACTGGGGGTCCCCCACGACCTGAGCGGACCCCCTCCGTCTCGCCGCGCGGCGATCCACCTCCCCCGACGGGGGAGGAATCTTGCAACGCTACTTCGGCGCCGGTTCGGCCGCCACCGGCGTCAGGTCCACATTGACCACGTCCGGCTTCATGTGAGCGGCCTTCCAGTCCATGGCGTTGCGAACGCGCCATCCGACCGAGGGATGGTCGTAGAACAGGATCTCCTCGAGCTTGCCGGGCGTCGCCGCGCGGTACTCGATGGTCTTGACCAGCGCCTTGGCCAGGCCGTCAGGCTCGTTGACCCGCTGCAGCGAGAAGTTGTCTGCGTCAGCCTCGGCCAGGCGAATGACGCTGTTCTGCAACGGCGTTCCCAACAGACTGAGGACCGCCAGCACCGCCGTCAGCACCGGCAGGCCCGCCGGGTCAGCGATGCTTTCCACGCCCGATCTCATGAGTCGGGAAGCCAGGGGGAACAGCTGGTTGGCCAGCCAGAAGCCCAGCATGGCCATCAGGCTGAACGCCCCGGCGAACCACAGGGCGTGCATGTGCACATAGTGGCCCATCTCATGACCCACCACGCCGCGCACTTCGGCGATATCGGCGCCCTTCTGGAACATGGTGTCGCTCATCGCCACCCGCGCCGAGCCGAACATCCCCGACACGTTGGCGGTATAGCGATTGGACTGTTTGGATCCGTTGTAGATGAAGATCTTGTCCGACGGCACACCGTTGGCCTTAGCCATCTCGACGACAGTGTCCCGGACCGCTCCCGGAGGGGCCGGGGTGTACTTGTTGAACATCGGCTCGATCAGGACCGGCGACAGGACGATGGCGAAGATGAGGAAGGCGCTCGAGACCAGCCCACCCCACAGCCACCAGCGTTTGGGCGAGAGGCGCATGACCCAGTAGATCACGCTGAACAGGATAATGTTGGTGATCAGGCCGACGCCCAGGCCCTTGCCCCAGTCCTCGAACCAGCCTGACAGAGCCTGACTGCTGAGGCCGTACTGGGTCTGACGCCACCAGCCGCTGTAGACCGACCAGGGCAGGTTGAGCAGCGAGTCCAGAACGAACCAGACCGGGACCACGGCCAGGACGGGCAGCCAGCCCGCCTTGCCCTTGCTGATCCGGGACAGGACGCCCGTGCGGACGATGATCCAGGACACAGCGATGGCGATCAGCGTGCCCCACAACAGCAGCCAGTGGCCGCCCTGCGTGTACGCCGTGGCCTTGGCGTGAGCTTCCGGCGACAACGTCGCCAGATACCTTGCGGTCTCCGCCGCAGCGTCGAATGTTGCAGTCATCGCGGCCATGGCGCGCGTTCCTCCCCGGTTCAATTGCGCGCAGGAGGCCACGACCGAGCCGACTTGTCAGGTGAATTTCCGGTCACGGCCGCCCGGCCGGCCGGCGTGAAGCAAAGTCGCGACCAGGCGGCGCCCAAATCTGGCGCCCGTCGACTCGACACTGCCGGAGCCGCGCGCCTCTTAGACGAACGATCCTGCTCGAGCCTTCGCAATGTCCAACGTCATCGCCTATCCAGCGCCCCGGAAAGCCGCCGCCCGTCGCCCCGCGCGGGTCGACCCGATCATCGCCGAGATCGTCGAAGCCCTGCTCCACTTCCGCGGCCAGGCCCATCGTGACGAAGTCTGCAACTTCATCGCCTCCCGGCGCACCGGCCGAAGCCTCCGCGCGTCGGCGGGCCAGAAGCAGGCCATCTATGATGCCTTCCATGCGCACCTCGCGGCCGTCGCCCAGTCCAGGCGAGCCCGCAGCCTGCTCCATCTTCCCTTTGGCGAAGACAGTCATCGGTGGGGCCTGACCCTCGAGGGCCAGCACCTGTTTGGATCAAGGCTCGCGATTCCGTCGGTGTGATAGGGGTCTTTCGACGCCCCTCGAACCCCGTGCGGATATGAACCTAAGGCACATTCTCCGGACCAACATCCGCCTGAACCTGGAAATCATCCAGGCCACCTGCGAAGCCCTGAACGGCGATCTTGAGAAGAGCCTGATCTTCGCCGCGGTGTCCGCCGCCAACGTCGGCGTGCTCCACGATGACCCGGCGTTGTCCCGGCTATACGCTCACACCACCTTTCCCGACGAATTGCGCCGGCCCATCCGGGTCCAGAGAGTGGCCGAGTCCCTGGGGCTTCCCCGCGAAACCACCCGCGTGAAGGTCAAGCTTCTGGTCGAGGAAGGTCTCATTCAGGCCACCAGGGCCGGGCTCATGATCGCGCCGGCGACCATGCTGGACCCGCGGTTCCGCCCAATGCTGATGCGCTACATGACCGCGCTCGGCGACACCATCGAGAGGTTGGCGGCGGGTGAATGCGCGGGCCTTGCCAGCGCCGAGCGGCTGTCTGCTGTCCCCTTCCCGGCGATGTGGGGGGCGGTCCGCATTGTCACCCAGCACGTCCTGCGCGGCACGGTCGACCTTCGCGCTTACGTCACGCCGACCTCGCTGATGGGGGCCTATCTGTATCTGGCGATGGCCGACAGCACGGCGTTCCACTTCAGCGACGGCCCGACAGTGGTCTATGCCGACCATGACGACCCGCCGCCTACGTCCGCCCGCCAGACGGTCACCGCCAGCGCCCTGGCGGCGAGGCTCGGCATTCCGCGTGAGACCGTTCGGCGCAACCTCCTCGCCCTGGTCCGCAACGGCTGGCTGTTTCAGAGAAGCCTGGCCTTCGGGCTGGCCACGACGGAGCCGGGCGAGCAGCGCAGGCGGGAACTCGCCGTACAGCAGCGCAGCAGCGCCGACCTGACCCGGATGATCCGCCGGCTCCGCCACATCGGCGCCATCGCTCAGACGCCCCCCGAAGGCATCTCAGCGAATGCCTAGGACCTGTCCGGGGTCCGGGAGCCAATAGCCTGCCCGTTGCCGTCGCGACTCGCGCGATGATGGCTGCGGGCCGTTGGCGCCCGGAGAAACCCGCCTTGACCACGCCCGTTGCTGAAGCCATCGGATTTGTCGCCGCTGCGACCTCGACGCTGTGCTGGTTTCCCCAGTCGATCCGCACCATTCGCACGCGGGACACCGCCAGCATCTCGCTGGTGTCTCAGAGCGCCTATACGGGCGCGATCGTGCTGTGGGCCGTCTATGGCGTGATGATCGGCAGCTGGCCGCTGATTTTGAGCAATATCATTCAGCTGTTCCCGTTGTCGGCCGTACTGTGGATCAAGGTCGCCAACACACTGGCGGCCCGGAGCGCCGCGCCATGAGCCGTCTGAAATCCCACGCCGAGAGCCATCTCGTCGCCCGCATCGGCTGGCTGCGCGCCGCCGTGCTCGGCGCCAACGACGGCATCGTCTCGACCGCCAGCCTGATCGTCGGCGTCGCGGCGGCTGCCGGGGGCAAGCCCGAAGTGCTGGTGGCCGGCATCGCGGGCCTTGTGGCCGGCGCTATGTCGATGGCGGCGGGCGAGTATGTATCCGTCAGCTCCCAGTCGGACACGGAGAAGGCCGATCTGGCCCGGGAGACGGCTGAACTGGCCAGTGATCCCGAGGCGGAACATCGCGAGTTGGCCGCCATCTATGTCAGTCGCGGCCTGACCGAGGATCTGGCCGTCCAGGTGGCCAGCCAGCTGATGGCCGGCGACGCTCTGGCCGCCCACGCCCGCGACGAGTTGGGCATCTCCGAGATTACCCAGGCCCGGCCGATCCAGGCGGCGCTGACCTCCGCCGCCACCTTTTCGGTCGGGGCGGCCATGCCGCTGCTGATGGTGTTCCTGTTCCCGTTGGGCAGCCTGACGGTGGCGGTATCCGTAGCCTCGCTGGCCTTCCTGGCGCTGCTCGGCGCCATCGGCGCGAAGGCCGGCGGAGCCGACATCCTCAAGGCCACAGCGCGCGTGACCTTCTGGGGGGCGCTGGCCATGGCGGCGACAGCCGGCGTCGGGACGCTGTTCGGCGTCGCGGCCTAGAAGGTTATCCGCCAGAGCAGACCCGTTCCGCCGCCGAAGACCGCCGGCTTGTCGAACGGCCCGACGAGCACCCCGCCATTGTTCTGAATGACCCGTTGCGACGGGATGTTGTCAGGGTTGGTCGTCAGGTCGACCCAGCGCAGGCCGGTTTCGCGCGCGCGCGGCAGGAGCAACCCCAAGGCAGCCGACGCATGCCCCCGCCCCTGCTTCCAGGGAACCACCGCATAGCCGATGTGGCCCAGACAGGTCGGCGGCAGGGCCTCCGTTCCCGGACGCCAGCGGAGGCTGATCGAACCGCAGAACTCGCCGTCCCGGATCCAGCGGTGGAATCCGGGCAGGCGCTCGCTGAAACTGCCGTCCGGCTGAGGAATCGGCCCGCCCCTGGCGTCCGGATCGTCCAGAGCCGCGAGAAACCCGTCCGCATCAGCCTCGATGCTCGCCAGCTGCTCATCGGCCGCCGCCTTGCCGCGCACATTGTCCGGCGACCAGCCGCGTTCGAGCGCGGCGACGTAGGCCGGGAGATGCTCGCTGGTGGGGGTGACGAGTGAAAGATGCTCCCCCCTCGGGGGAGCTGTCGGCGGAGCCGACTGAGGGGGTCCGCTCAAGTCGCAATCCTATCCACACAATCCTTGCGCGCACCGCTGCATTTAAAATATTTTAACGCGTATTTTCATGGCGACGGTCGCAATGGATGCACCCGCACAAGTTCGTTCGTTGGCCAAGGAGCTCAGAAGGGAACTGAGCCTACCGGAGGTTCTGCTGTGGCGGCAACTTCGGGGCCGTCGGCTGGAAGGTCTTCGCTTTCGACGACAGCATCCTATCGGTCCATTCATTCTCGACTTCGACTGCGCCGAAGCGAAGCTGGCCGTCGAAGTTGATGGCGCAAGCCACTACGTCGGTGACCGACAGGAACGGGACGCCTACCGTGATCGCTGGCTCGCGGAGAGCGGAATACGCACGCTTCGCTTGCCCGCCCGCTACGTGCTGAGCGACCTGAATTCAGCACTGAATACGATCCTGCACGAGATCGGCGGCCGACGGCCCGGGTGACCCCCTCCGTCTCGCCTTCGGCGAGCCACCTCCACCGATGGGGAGGATTCTCTACCGCTTGTTCAGCACCGCCTGCGCCGCCGCGAGTCTCGCGATCGGCACGCGGAAGGGCGAGCAGCTGACGTAGTCGAGGCCGACGCTTTCGCAGAAGGCAATGCTCGCCGGGTCGCCGCCGTGTTCGCCGCAAATGCCCAGCTTCAGGCCCGGGTTCACCGCCCGGCCGCGTTCGGCGGCGATGCGGATCAGATCGCCGACGCCGTCCTGGTCGAGGGTGACGAACGGGTCCTGCTCGAAGATGCCCTTCTCGATATAGGCATTGAGGAACTTGCCGGCGTCGTCGCGGCTGATGCCGAACGTCGTCTGGGTCAGGTCATTGGTGCCGAAGCTGAAGAACTCGGCGCCCGCCTCGGCCAGATCAGCGGCGCGCAGGGCCGCGCGCGGCAGCTCGATCATCGTGCCGACCTGGTAGGCCAGGTCGAGGCCCTGTTCTTCCAGGACGGCCTTGACCGTGCGGTCGGTCAGCTTGCGCAGGAAGGCCATCTCCTCGCCCTTGCCAACCAGCGGGTGCATGATCTCCGGCACCGGCGCCGGCTTGCCCGACTTCGCGATCGCGCAGGCCGCTTCCATGATCGCCCGGACCTGCATCTCGTAGATCTCGGGATAGCTGATGCCGAGGCGGCAGCCGCGGTGGCCGAGCATCGGGTTGGACTCGTGCAGCACCAGCAGGCGCTGCTCGATGGCGTCGAGGGTGATGCCCAGCGTGTCGGCCACCGCCTTGAGGTCGTCCTCGCCCGTCGGGAAGAACTCGTGCAGCGGCGGGTCGAGCAGCCGGATGGTCACCGGCAGGCCTTCCATGATGGTGAACAGCTCGACGAAGTCGGCCTTCTGGAACGGGGCGATGGTCGCCAGGGCCGCGCGGCGGCCCTTCTCGTCGTCGGCCAGGATCATCTCGCGCACGGCGCTGATCCGGTCCTCGTTGAAGAACATGTGCTCGGTGCGGCACAGGCCGACGCCCTCGGCGCCGAACTGGCGGGCCGTGCGGCCGTCGTTGGGCGTCTCGGCGTTGGCCCGGACCTTCAGGCGGCGGATGCCGTCGGCCCAGCTCATCAGGGTATCGAAGTCGCCGCCCAGCTCGGGCTCGATCATCGGCGTCTCGCCGGCCATCACCTCGCCGGTCGCGCCGTCGATGGTGATCATGTCGCCTTCCTTGAAGACGCGACCGCGAATGGTGAATTGCCCGGCGTCGGCGTCGACGCGGATGTCGGTCGCGCCGCAGACGCAGGGGATGCCCGCGCCACGCGCCACCACGGCGGCGTGGCTGGTCATGCCGCCGGTCGCCGTGACGATGCCCTGGGCGGCGTACATGCCCTTGATGTCCTCGGGGCTGGTCTCGCGGCGCACGAGGATGACCTTCACCGGTTCCTTGGCATTGCCGAGCCGTTCGGCTTCTTCCGAGCTGAACACCACCCGGCCGGTGGCCGCGCCTGGCGAGGCCGGCAGACCGCGGGTGACGACATCACGCTCGGCGGCGGGGTCGATGGTCGGGTGCAGCAGCTGGTCCAGCTCGGCTGCGTCGACGCGCAGGATGGCTTCTTCGCGCGTGATCACGCCGTCGGCGGCCATGTCCACGGCGACCTTGAGGGCCGCGCGGGTGGTGCGTTTGCCGTTGCGGGTCTGCAGCATCCACAGCCGGCCCTGCTCGACCGTGAACTCGATGTCCTGCAGGTCGCGGTAGTGCTGTTCCAGCTTGCGGGCCACGTCGTGGAACTCCGCGAACACCGTCGGCATGGCTTCTTCCATGCTCGGGTTACGGTCGCCCATCTCCTCGCGGGCCGCCTTCGTCAGCGACTGGGGCGTGCGGATGCCGGCGACGACGTCCTCACCCTGGGCGTTGACGAGGAACTCGCCGTACAGCCGGTTCTCGCCGGTCGACGGATTGCGGGTGAAGGCCACGCCGGTGGCCGAAGTGTCGCCGAGGTTGCCGAACACCATGGCCTGGATGTTGACGGCCGTGCCCCAGCTTTCCGGGATGCCGAAGTTCTGGCGGTAGAACTTGGCCCGGTCGTTCATCCAGCTGGCGAACACCGCGCCGACCGCGCCCCACAGCTGTTCCTGGGGATCCTGCGGGAACGGCCGGCCGAGGTCCTGCTGCACGGCGGCCTTGTAGTCGCCGACCACGACCTTCCAGTCCGCGGCGGTCAGGTCGGTGTCGACGTGGACGCCCAGGCGGTCCTTGTGGTCATCGAGGATCTCCTCGAACCGGTGATGATCCAGGTCGAGGACCACGTTCGAGTACATCTGGATGAAGCGGCGATAGCTATCGAAAGCGAAGCGCTCGTTTCCGGACAGCGCCGCAAGCCCTTGAACAGTCTCGTCATTCAGGCCGAGATTGAGGACCGTGTCCATCATCCCCGGCATCGAGGCGCGGGCGCCCGAGCGGACCGAGACCAGCAGCGGATTGGCCGGGTCGCCGAAGCGCTTGCCGGTGATCGTCTCGACCGTCGCCAGCCCCGCGGCGACCTGTCCGGCCAGTTCGGCGGGATAGGTGTCGCCGTGGCCATAGTAGTGGACGCAGGCCTCGGTGGTGATGGTGAAGCCCGGAGGCACCGGCAGGCCGATGGAGCACATCTCCGCCAGGTTGGCGCCCTTGCCGCCCAACAGGTTCTTCATCGAGGCGTCGCCATCGGCGGACCCGCCGCCAAAGGCATAGACCCAGCGGGTGGTGGTGAGCGTGTCAGCCATAAGCAATCCGTCCTCAGTTCCACTATCGCCCCCCTTCCCCCTCGATGGGGGAAGGGTCGGGGATGGGGGTGAACCCGCGCTCGCTCGGAAGGGACCGTGGAGGCGCCATCGCCTCGCGGGGCCCTTCCCCCGACCTCACCTCACGCACCCCCACCCAACCCTCCCCCATCGAGGGGGAGGGCTTAGTTCATCAGCCCGTCACCACCGAAAAGTCCGCCACGCGACCCATGGCGGTCTGAACCAGCTTGAGAAGCCGCAGGCGATTGTCGCGTTCCGCGGCCACCTCCGAATTGACCAGCACCTTGTCGAAGAAGGCGTCGACCGGCGCGCGCAGAGCGGCGAGCGCCGACATGGCGCCGGTGAAGTCCTCGGCGGCCAGGGCGGCGTCCAGCTTCGGCCCGGCGGCGGTCAGGGCGTCGTAGAGCGCGCCCTCCTCCGCCGGCGCGGCGGCGCGCGTCGGTTCGCCGGTCGGCAGCGGGCCCTTCTTCTCCTCGGCCTTGAGGATGTTGGCGGCGCGCTTGTAGCCCTGCAGCAGGTTGGTCCCGTCCTCGGTGGCGAGGAAGCCGGTCAGGGCCTCGACCCGGGCGACGATCCGCACCAGGTCGTCGTCGCCGAGGGCGAAGACTGCGTCGACGAGGTCGCCGCGCTTGCCCTGATCCTTCAGCGCGACCTTCAGGCGGTCGGCGAAGAATCCAATTACTTCGCCGACAAAGGAGCGGTGCCACCGCAGCACCTTTTCCCTCGCTTCGCGATCACTTTGTGACTCGCCGACCTTGGACTCAATTGGCTGTACTGAGGCGATGGCATTCCATCGGTGTTCCGGCGGAAATTCGCGAAGGACGCTTAGAAGTTCCAAGTCTTTGCGCGCACTCAGTTCCTTGAGGCGAGAAACCTCAACCCTACCGATCGGGTTTGCGAGCACTGACGACAATGGAATTCTAGCGCCGTTCTCGAGAATGATCCGGATTGTGCCCAACGCCGCCCGCCGCAGCGCATACGGATCCTTGCTGCCCGTCGGCTTCTCATCGATCGCGAAGAAACCCACCAGCGTGTCCAGCTTGTCGGCCAGCGCCACGGCGACGCTCAGCGGCGCGGTCGGCACGGCGTCGCCGGGGCCCTGCGGGCGGTAGTGGTCACGGATGGCGTCGGCGATCTCGGGGTCGAGGCCGAATTCGCGGGCGTAGTAGCCGCCCATGACGCCCTGCAGCTCGGGGAACTCGCCGACCATTTCGGAGGCGAGGTCGGCCTTGGCCAGGCGGGCGGCCTCGGCAGCCTTGTCCGGATCGGCGCCGACGAGCGGCGCGATTTCACGGGCCAGGGCGACGATGCGTTCCACCCGCTCGGCCATGGTCCCGAGCTTGGCGTGGAAGGTCACGCCATTGAGCTTCTTCAGCCACGGCTCGAAGCCGGCCTTGACGTCTTCCGACCAGAAGAACCGCGCGTCCGACAGGCGCGAGGACAGCACCTTGGCGTTGCCGAGCGCGATCTCGCGGCCGCCGTCGGCCGCCTCGATGTTGGCGACGACGAGGAAGTTGGGGGCCAGCCCCGGCTCGCCCGGCCTGCGCACGGCGAAGTACTTCTGGTGCGTGCGCATCGAAGTGCGGATCACCTCGGGCGGCAGGTCGAGGAAGGCCGGGTCCATGTCGCCGAGGATCGGCGTCGGCCATTCGGCCAGGCCGGCGACTTCTTCCAGCAGGCCGTCATCCTCGACCAGCTCCAGCCCGCGCGCGAAGCACAGGGTGCGGGCGCCCTCGAGAATGCGCTGCTTGCGCTCCTCGACGTCCAGCACGACGTAATGGCCGGCCAGGGCCTCGTGGTACTCGTCGAAGTCGCGGGCGCGGAAGACGCGGGTCTCGGTCATGAACCGGTGACCTTCGCTGAGGTCGCCGGCGACGATGCCGTCGATCTCCAGCGGTACGATCTCGCGGTTGAACACGCAGAGGATGCGCTGCAGCGGGCGGACCCAGCGCAGCTTGCCCGTGCCCCAGGTCATCGACTTGGGCCAGGCGAAGCCGCGCACGATCTGTTCGACCAGCTCGGCGATGATCTCGGCCGTCGGGCGGCCGGACTTGTGGATGTGACCGAAGTACAGGCCGTCGCGCTCGACCAGCGCCTCGCGGGTCAGGCCCGTCTTGCGCAGGAAGCCGTCCATGGCCTGCTCGGGCGCGCCGACGCGCGGGCCCTTGACCTCCTCGGACACGTCCGGCTGGGCCACGGGCAGGCCCTCGACCACCAGCGTCAGGCGGCGCGGGCCGGCGAAGGCCTTCAGGCCCTCGCTGATCAGGCCGGCCTTCGCCAGGCCATCGCGGGCCATCCGCTCCAGGTCACGGGCGGCGTTCCCCTGCATGCGCGCGGGGATCTCTTCGGAGAACAGTTCTAGCAGCAGCTGGGGCATGATTACTCTCCCTTCCCCCTCAATGGGGGAAGGGTCGGGGATGGGGGTGTATCCGCGCCGCCGAAGCGATGAACGCCTGTCGGCGCCATCGCCTTGCCGGTCCGGGCCAGGATGATCTGGCCGATCCTCTCAGCCACATCGTGAGACCGCCCGTAGGCCAGATCGTCGCTCACCCGGATCACCCGATAGCCCTGCGACTCCAGCCAGGCGTCGCGTTCAACGTCCTTCAACTGCTCATCCGGCAGGGCGTGACGGCGGCCATCGACTTCAATCACCAGCCTTGCGCCATGATGGGCGAAGTCGGCGATGTATCGGCCAAGCGGCGCCTGTCTGCGGATGCCGAGTTTCAGACTACGCAGCGCGTCCCAGAGCTTCTGTTCGCTGAGCGGCGCCGTCTGTCGGAGCCGTCGAGCGCGTTTGGCCGCACCCGGCGTATGGCGATCATGATCGAAGGGCGACGATGGCTCCGCGACCTCAGCGCCGAATGACGCCCTATCGTCCAGCATCGCGAATACACCCCATCCCAACCCTTCCCCATTGAGGGGAAGGGCTTTGGGGAGCTGATCGACCGGGGGATGGGTTCTCATGCCGCATCGTCCTGCTGATCGACCCAGGCCTGGGCGCACAGTTTGCACAGGTCGCGGATCCGGCCGATGTAGCTGGCGCGTTCGGCCACAGCGATCGCGCCGCGGGCGTTCATCAGGTTGAACAGGTGGCTGGCCTTCAGGACCATGTCGTAGGCGGGCAGGACCAGCGCCTTGTTCTGGTAGTTGCGGGCCAGCATCAGCGGCACTTCCCGCTCCATGTCCTCGAACTGTCGCTTCAGCGTCTCCACCGAGTAGCCGTGGAAGTTGGCCTCGGAGTGCTGGCGCTCGTTCTCGAGGAACACGTCGCCATAGCTGATCGCGCCCAGCGGGCTGTCAGGATCGTTGTACGGCAGGTCGTAGACGTTATCGACGCCGAACACGTACATCGCCAGACGCTCAAGGCCATAGGTCAGCTCGCCGGCCACCGGGAACACGTCCAGGCCGCCGACCTGCTGGAAGTAGGTGTACTGCGACACCTCCATGCCGTCGCACCAGACTTCCCAGCCGAGGCCCCAGGCCCCGACCGTGGGGTTCTCCCAGTCGTCCTCGACGAAGCGGATGTCGTGCAGCTTCAGGTCCAGGCCGATGGCGCGCAGGGAGCCCAGATAGAGGTCCTGCATGTTGGCCGGGTTCGGCTTCAGGATGACCTGGTACTGATAGTAGTGCTGCAGGCGGTTGGGGTTCTCACCATAGCGGCCATCGCCCGGCCGTCGCGAGGGCTGCACATAGGCGGCGTTCCACGGCTTCGGGCCCAGGGCGCGAAGCACCGTAGCCGGATGAAGCGTGCCCGCCCCGACCTGTTCGTCGTGGGGCTGCAGAATCACACAGCCCTGGTCACCCCAGTACTGGTTCAGCCGCATGATCAGGGCCTGAAAGGACTTGGGTTTGGCGGCGGCCGTCATGGTCTCTTCGCAGGTGCAAAAAAGTCGGCGGACCATAGGGCCCGCCGCCTTCTGCTTCAAGCGATGAGCGGGGACAAGCCCCTCCCGGGGATCATCGCGCCGGCGCGACGCCTAGTTGCCGACGGGCTTGGTGCGCTGGCCGCCGTTGGACATCGGCTGGCCGTACTTCGCCCGGTTCTCGGCCGTGTCCGGCACGGGGCCGTTGGTGACGACATGGGGATCGCCGGCTTTCAGCGTCCAGGCCCGCTCCGGCGGGGTCGGCGAGCTCTGGAGGATGACGGCCGGCGCGGACGGATCGGCCATCGGCGGCATGGGCGTGGCCATGGGAGCCGACATGGGCGGCATGGGTTCGGCCGGCGGCTGGGGAGCCGGAGGTGTCTGGGCGAAGGCGGGACCAGCCAGCAGCGTCGAGAGGGCGGTCGCGGTCAAAACTCTGATCAGGGACATCGTGTAAACCTCATGGTCGTAACGCGGATGCGTCGTCCCCCGACCGGAAAGGCTACGCGCAGACCCCCGGCCCGGTTCCATGCGGCCTTTCCGGTGTGATGCGGTCCGGCGAAACCCGGAGCGCCGCCACCGTCCGGTTGGTTGCCAAGTCGTTCATCGGCGGCGGGCCCCTCCGCCAACGCCCGGCGGCGCCCATTTTTCGGGCGCCGGCTCCCCTGCCCGCCCAGGCATTGAGCGAATAACCGCTTTCCCCCCTCTTCATTGTGCAGCGCACACGCCCGGGCGGGCCTCACCGCTAGCGTGGCAGACGGATCGGCAGATCGCGGACAGGCGCCGCGGCGTGACCGGTCGCACGGGAAAATCAGGGACGCACGCCGGGCAACCGGACTGCGGGAGCAAGACGGATGAAACTGATCATTGCGGTGGTCAAACCCTTCAAGCTCGACGAGGTGCGTGAAGCCCTCGTCAGCGCAGGCGTCGAGGGTCTGACGGTCTCCGAAGTCAAGGGCTACGGCCGGCAGAAGGGCCAGACCGAAATCTACCGGGGGGCGGAGTACCAGGTGAACTTCGTGCCGAAAGTGAAGCTCGAAGCGGTCGTCGACGACGCCGCAGCGGCGAAGGCGGTCGAGGCCATCACGGCCGCGGCGGCCACGGGCAAGATCGGGGACGGCAAGATCTTCGTCCTGAACGTCGAGGACGCGGTGCGTATCCGGACCGGTGAAACCGGTTCGGCGGCGCTCTGAAACATCATCGGGACAAGGGGATAGCAACGATGAAACCGAATTTTCTTGGACGGCTGGCGGCGCTGACCGCCGTCGCCGTTCTGGCCGGGGCGCCGCTGGCGGCTCCGGTCTTCGCGCAGGAGGCGGCTCCCGTAGCCGCCGCTGCACCGGCCGCGACGCCGGCTCCGGCCGAGGCGGCTCCCGCCGCGCCCGCGGCGGCCCCCGCGGCAGCCACCCTAACCCAAACCGGCGACAAGGGCGCCAACCCCGGGATG
>CAZISF010000002.1:0-29919 GCA_964541915.1 uncultured Caulobacter sp. | reverse complement strand
ACGGCGACGGCAAGATCTTCATCTCGGCCATTGAACAAGTCATTCGGATTCGCACCGGCGAAACCGGTGAAGAAGCACTTTGAGGAGGAAATCATGAAGCGCATATTCGCCATCCTCGCCCTGCTCGGCGCCGTCAGCATCGGCGCTCCAGCCTGGGCGGAAGATAAACCTGCAGCTCCGGCTGCGACCACATCGGCGGCTGTCGAACCGGCCGCTGCCCCTGCCACCATGGCCACCGCCGAACCGGCTGCGGCCGCACCAGCAGCGGTCGCCAACAAGGGCGACAACGCCTGGATGATGGTCTCCAGCCTGCTCGTGCTGCTGATGATCATCCCGGGCCTGGCCCTGTTCTACGGCGGCCTCGTCCGCCAGAAGAACATGCTGTCCATGCTGATGCAGGTCTCCACCGTCGCGGTGGTCGGCATGATCACCTGGGCGCTGTGGGGCTACAGCCTGTCCTTCACCGATGGCGGCAAGGCCGACCTGTTCGTGGGCGGGCTCAGTCGTCTGTTCCTGGGCGGCGTGACGCCGGCCTCGAACGTGGCGACCTTCTCGACCGGCGTGGTGATCCCGGAATACACCTTCATCTGCTTCCAGATGACCTTCGCGGCCATCACCGCGGCGCTGGTGCTGGGCGGTCTGGCTGAACGGATCAAGTTCAGCGCCACCGTGCTGTTCGCAATCCTGTGGCCGCTGGTCGTCTACTATCCGATGGCCCACATGGTCTGGTGGTGGTCGGGTCCCGACGCCGTCGCCCTGCATCCGAAAGACGCGATCCAGGCCGGCTTCCTGTGGGGCAAGGGCGCCATCGACTTCGCCGGCGGCACCGTGGTTCACATCAACGCCGGTATCGCGGCCCTGGTCGGCGCGATCTTCCTCGGCAAGCGCAGCGGCTACCAGAAAGAGCCGATGCCTCCGCACAGCCTGACGCTGACGCTGGTCGGCGCCGGCCTCCTGTGGGTGGGCTGGTTCGGCTTCAACGCCGGCTCTAACCTGGAAGCCAACAGCTACGCCTCGCTGGCCATGATCAACACCTTCCTGGCGACCGCTTCGGCGGGCTTCTCCTGGGTGCTGGTCGAGTGGGTCACGCGGAAGAAGGCCTCCATGCTGGGCCTCGCCTCGGGCATGGTCGCCGGTCTCGTGGCCGTCACCCCGGCCTCCGGCTTCGCCGGCCCGATGGGCGCGCTGCTGCTGGGCCTGATCGTCAGCCCGATCTGCGTGTTCTTCTGCTCGGTGATCAAGAACGCCCTGAAGTACGACGACAGCCTGGACGCCTTCGGCATCCACGCGGTCGGCGGCATCGTCGGCGCCCTGGCCACCGGTCTGCTGGTCAATCCGGCCTGGGGCGGCGCGGGCATCGTGGACTACACGACCTGCGGCCTCGACGGCGACCTGTCGACCTGTGACACGGCCGTCTATGCGCTGGGCGCCCAGATGAAGGCCCAGCTGATCGCGGTGGTCACCACGATCCTGGTGTCCGGCATCGGTTCGACGATCGTCTTCACCGTGATCAAGCTGATCACCGGTCTGCGCGTCGCTCCGGAGACGGAAGAGGAAGGCCTCGACATCTCCGAACACGGCGAACGGGCCTACCACAGCTAGTCGTCACGACAGTTCAGCGTACCGGGGCGCGGATCCGAAAGGGTCCGCGCCCTTTCTTTTTGTTCCCCCTCCCCGAAGGAGAGGGAGGGGCCCGGCGCGGAGCGACGGGAGGGTGAGGGTTACGGAGCCGACAGACTTGCCTGAACCATTCCTGATCCCTCATCCGACCTGCTCCGCAGGCCACCTTCTCCCTCCGGGAGAAGGATTCATGAAAGCCTGCACCGCCGCACCCACCAGTCGGGGCGCATCTGCTCAAGGCGTTCGGCCAACCCCTCGGCCTGGATGTCGTCGGCGCACAGGGCGAAGCAGGTCGCGCCCGAACCGCTCATGCGGGCCAGCAGCGTCTCCGGCTCGCCGCGCAGGGTTTCCAGCACCTGGCCTATGGCCGGCTCGAGGCTGACCGCCGGGGCTTCCAGGTCATTGCGGCACCAGGCCATGAAGGCGGCCGTTTCCTCGGCGCTCTCGAAGGCCGGCGGCAGGGACGGCGCGCCGGCGTCGCCCATGAAGCCCGCCGCATCGAAGGCGCGATAGACGCCCGCCGTCGAGGACGGGACGCCCGGATTGACCAGCACCGCGTTGAGCTCCGGCAGACCCGGCGGCGGCGCGAGGCGGTCGCCGCGGCCGGAAGTCATCGCCGCCCTGCCCCACAGGCAAACCGGCCCGTCCGCGCCCAGTCGGCCCGCAATGGCGGTCAGCATCTCGTCCTGCACCGGCAGTTCGAGCGCCGACCGCAGCAGCCGCAGCGTGGCCCCGGCGTCCGCCGAACCGCCGCCGAGACCCGCGGCCACCGGCAGCTGCTTGTCGAGAATCAGCCGGAAAGGCGGCTGGGGCTCCTTGATGTGCTCGAACAGCGCACGCGCCGCCTGGACCACGAGATTGGCAGGACCGTCTTCAATCAGTCCTGCAAAGGGTCCGGTGACCTCGAACGCGGGCGCTTCGGCGGGCTGGATCGACAGGGTGTCGCCGACGTCAGCAAAGACCATCAGGCTGGACAGCGGGTGATAGCCGTCCGAACCGACCGGCCCGACATGCAGGAACAGGTTCACCTTGGCCGGCGCGAAGGCTGACAGGGCCACAAAATTCTCCGCTCATCCCCGCGAAGGCGGGGACCCAGTTGTTTTAACGATCAACGCCGCCGTCGTTCCAGAAAAAAGCCTGGGTCCCCGCCTTCGCGGGGATGAGCGGATCTAGGGGTTCGCCGCCGTCACCGGCGCCGCGGCCGGCGCGGGGGGGCCCAGTCCGGACTTCAGCTTGGCCTCGGCTTCAGCCTTGATCTTCGCGGGAGGGTCCAGAGCGAGGGCCCGTTTCCACTGGAATTCCGCTTCGAGCCGACGGCCGACACGCCAGTAGGCGTCGCCCAGGTGGTTGTTGATCTCCGCGTCGGCTGGCTCCAGCAGCACGGCCGCTTCCAGCTGCTCCACGGCGTTGCGGTAGTCACCCAGGCGGTAATAGGCCCATCCGAGCGAGTCCACGATCGGGCCCGACCGGGGATTCGCCGCGACCGCGCGTTTCACCATGTCGAGCGCCTCGGCCAGGTTTTCACCACGGTCGATCCAGCTGTAGCCGAGATAGTTCAGCAGTTCCGGTTCATTCGGCTGGCTCGCCAGGGCGACCTTCAGGTCGCGCTCGGCCTCTGGCCAGCGGTCGGTCAACTGCAGGGCCACGCCGCGCATGTAGAGCAGCCGCCAGTCCGGATTGGCGCCGGCCCTCGCGATGACCTCGCTGATGACTTTGACCGCCTCGGCATTCCTGTCATTGGCGCGCAGAAGGTCCGCGTAGGTAACCGCCGCCTCGTCATCGCCCGGCGCGGCGTCATAGCCTTCTTTCGCCAGCTTGAGCGCCATCTCGCCCTGTTTCGACTGCTGATAGGTCCAGGCCAGTTTGGCGCGCGCGACGCTGTACTGGGGGGAGGTCGCCTTGACGTCGGCATAGGCTGCGCGGGCGCCTTCGACATCCTTGGTGGCGGCCATGCCGTCTCCCATCAGGACGCGCGCCTCATCGCGGCTGGGATCCAGATAGAGCGCCATGCGGAAGTAGGCGACGGCCATTTCGTACTGACGATCGCTGAGCATCTGGGCGGCCTGGGCGACCATGCCTCGCGCAGCGCCCTGACGAAGCGTCGGCAACGGGGGCGCGCCCTTCCGGGTCGTGGCGCGCGCCCGGGCTGCCTGAAGCGTCAGATCCTTCGGAGCCGTCGCCAGAACCCGGTCGTACAGCGCCACGGCGTCGGCCCAACGCCCCCGACGTTCGAGAAAGGCGCCGTAGTCCGGCGCGAACAGGGTCTCGGCGCCATTGATGCCGACCAGCGCCATGTAGTCGGTTTCGGCCTCATCATAACGCTTGGCCCGTTCGAACAGCTGGGCCTGACCCAGCTGACCGAAGACCTCGACCAGACGATCGCCGCGCAGCTCCGGCCGGGCCAGGGCCGCGACCTTGTCGCCGGCCACAGCCGCGGCGAACGGCGCCAGAAGGGCGGCGGCCTGACGATGCGGCACGTTGACCGCCCCGCTGGCGAGCACCTCCACAGCCGTGGCGCCGTCGCCCTCCCCGATACCGGCGACGACCTTGCTCAGCGCGGCAAGCCGCAGGATGACAGGGCGGGTTCCCTCCTCAACCGGCGCAAGCTGGGCCGCGCGAGGGAGCTCGCCGGCCATCAAGGCGGCGATGAAGGCCTGTTCGCGGAAGTAGGCGGCATCCAGGCCTGACTGTCCGGCCTGGGCGAAGTACTGCGACGCGACGACGGCGTCATCGTCGTTCATCGCCGCCTGACCCGCGAGATAGAGGCCATAGGCCGACCCCGGTCGAGCGTCGCTGAACGCGACATCCTGGGCCGGCCTCAGACCGGCGGACGACGCCGGGGCGCCTGTTGTGGCGCAGGCGGCCAGCAGGACAAGCGGAACGATTGCGGGCAGGACGAGGCGTGCTTTCATGCGCCTCACCTTGCCGCAAACTGCGGCGCCCGCAAGGCGCCTCGCTCGTCGCGCGTGACTACATGTTCGGATAGTT
The DNA here is from genome assembly GCA_964541915.1 of uncultured Caulobacter sp. Taxonomy (GTDB): domain Bacteria; phylum Pseudomonadota; class Alphaproteobacteria; order Caulobacterales; family Caulobacteraceae; genus Caulobacter. The sequence goes on along the minus strand of CAZISF010000002.1, from coordinate 25,311 downwards.
CGGGCCGCCGCCGCCTTCCGGGGTCGTCCAGACGATGTTCTGCGACGGATCCTTGATGTCGCAGGTTTTGCAGTGGACGCAGTTCTGGGCGTTGATCTGGAACTTCGGATTGTTCCCCGCCTCGTCGTACAGCACCTCATAGACCCCCGCCGGGCAGTAAAGCCGGGCCGGTTCGCCATAGAGCGGCAGGTTGACGTTGATCGGCACGGAGGGGTCCCGGAGCGTCAGGTGCGCGGGCTGGTCTTCCTCGTGGTTGGTCGCCGACAGGAACACCGAGCTCAGCTTGTCGAAGCTGATCACGCCGTCGGGCTTGGGATACTTGAGCTGCGGATAGTCCTTGGCGAGGCCCGTGGAGGCGGCGTCGGTCTTGCCGTGCTTCAGCGTTCCGAAGAACGAGAAGCCGCCCGTCAGGTGGTTGACCCACATGTCGAACATGCCGACCGCTCCGCCGAGGAACGTCCCGAGCTTGCTGAGCAGCGGCTTGGCGTTGCGGACGATTTTCAGCTCTTTCGCCACCCAGCTCTTCTCGAAGGCCTCGGTGTAGCTGGTCAGCTCATCGCCTTCGCGGCCGGACTGCAGGGCCTTGAAGGCCTCTTCGGCGGCCAGCATGCCGGTCTTCATGGCGTTGTGGCTGCCCTTGATGCGCGGCACGTTCACGAAACCGGCGGAGCAGCCGATCAGCACGCCGCCAGGGAAGGTCAGTTTCGGGATCGATTGCCAGCCGCCCTCGGTAATGGCGCGCGCGCCGTAGGCGATGCGCTTGCCGCCTTCGAGGTAGGGCTTCACCGACGGGTGATGCTTGAACTGCTGGAACTCGTCGAACGGCGACAGCCAGGGGTTCTTGTAGTTGAGGTGCACCACGTACCCGATGGTCACGTAGTTGTCCCCGAAGTGGTACATGAAACTGCCGCCACCGGTGTTGTTGTCCAGCGGCCAGCCGGTCGTGTGCTGCGCCAGGCCCGGCCGGAAGTTGGCGTCCGGCACCTGCCAGAGCTCCTTGATGCCGATACCGAACTTCTGCGGCTGCTTGCCGGCGCGCAGGTCGAACTTCGCTTCCAGCTGCTTGGCCAGCGAGCCGCGCACGCCTTCGCCGATGAACACATACTTGCCGTGCAGCTCCATGCCCGGCTCGTAGCTGTCCTTGTGGTGGCCGTCCTTGGCGATGCCGACGACGCCGACGATGACACCTTTCACCGAGCCGTCCTCGCGGAACACCAGGTCCGAGGCCGCGAAGCCGGGATAGATCTCGACACCGAGGGCTTCGGCCTGCCCGCCCAGCCAGCGACAGACGTTGGCCAGCGAACCGATGTAGCAGCCCTCGTTGTGCATGAACGGCGGCAGCGCGAACATCGGCAGGCTGAGCTCGCCCTGCGGACCGAGGATCAGAAACTTGTCGTGGGTGACCGGCGTCTCTAGCGGCGCGCCCAGCGCCTTCCAGTCGGGAAACAGTTCGGCCAGCGCCTTGGGATCGAGCACCGCGCCGGAGAGGATGTGCGCGCCGACCTCGGAACCCTTTTCCAGCACGGCGACCGAAACCTCGGTTCCTGCGGCCTCCGCCAGCTGCTTGAGCCGGATGGCCGCCGAAAGACCGGCGGGACCACCGCCGACGATGACGACATCGTACTCCATGGACTCGCGTTCGACGGCTTCGGTCATGGTCTGGTTCCCCTCGCGTATCAGTGCCTTATTCGAAGGCGACGCAGGGGCGGTCAAGCGGGAAAGGCGTCCAGGTCCCCAATCGTCCCTCATCGGACAGTCGAGACTCGCCCTGCGCCCCGTCGCGGGGTTAGATCAGCCCGTGAGCAGTCCCCACACCAGAGCCGTGGAAAGCGCCCTCGCCTTCTGGGCCGAGGCCGGCGTGGACACCTGCTATGCGGACGAGCCTGTCGACCGGCTGGCCGAGGGCGCGGCGCGACTCAAGGCGAAGGCGACGCCGCCTCGCCCGATCCAGTCCGCGACCCCGGCGGGAGGTCCAAAGCCCGCCGTGGATGTCAGCGCCGCGGTCGCCGAAGCCCGGGCCCGCGCGGCGGAAGCCGACACGCTCGACGCCCTGGCCGCTGCCATTGCCGCCTTCGACGGATGCGGCCTGAAATTCGAGGGCGCGAAACAGGCGGTCTTCTCGCGCGGCAACCCCGAGGGGCCGGTGATGGTGATCGGCGAAGGTCCGGGCGGTGAAGAGGACGCGCGAGGCGAGCCCTTCGTCGGCAAGGCCGGCCAGCTGCTCGACCGGATGCTGCAGGCTGCCGGCCTCGAGGGTCGGGTGTTCATCACCAACACGGTCTTCTGGCGTCCTCCGGGCAACCGGACTCCGACGCTCGCCGAACAGGCCGTCTGCGCGCCGTTCCTGCACCGGGCGATCCAGCTGGTGCAGCCCAGGATGCTGCTGCTGGCCGGCGGGGCCTCTGCCAAGTCGGTGCTCAAGCGGGACGAAGGCATCCTGTCGCTGCACGGTCGATGGTTCGAATGGCATGGCGAGGACGGGGCGGTGCTGCCGGCTCTGCCGACCCTGCATCCCGCCTTCCTGCTGCGCCAGCCGGCGGCGAAGAAGAAGGCCTGGGCGGATATGCTGACGCTTACCGAGCGGCTGGATCGGCCGGGAAGGCCGGAATAGCGGCTCTACGCCATCCTGGGACCCGAACGACCAAGGCTCCGGTCGACAGCATTCACGCCGGAACGGACTCGTCCTCGGCCACGAAACCCTTCCAGGCGCTCATGTAGGTGATGAACTTCCCGCTCAGGCCCTCGGCCGCGAGATGGGCGCGCGTGACCGGCAGCGCGATCGGCGTGAAGCCGGGGACGGCGGCGGCCAGCTTCGGCCAATTGTGGTGCAGGATGGCGCCACGGCCGATCAGGACGAAGTCGCACCCCTCTTCGAGGCACCATTCGGCGTCCGCGGTCGACATGACCTTGCCGGCGACGCCCAGGCGCACCGCGCCACGATCGAGGCCGGTGAACACGCTGATCAGGCTCTTGCCCGCGAAGGCCTCATCCATCGGCTTTTTCCGCACATCCCAAAGCGACATGTCGAGATAGTCGATCAGGCCTTCGGTCATCAGCCGCTGGGCCAGATCGCGGCACTCGGCCAGCACGATGCCGAACCGTTCCGGCGACAGGCGCAGGCCGACCTGGAAATCATCGCCGCATTGCGCGCGGATGGCCGTGAGGATTTCGACGACCAACCGGGCGCGGTTTTCAGGGCTGCCGCCCCACTGGTCGGTGCGCTGGTTGACCTCCGGCGAGAGGAACTGGCTGATCACATAGCCATGGGCGCCGTGCACCTCGACGCCGTCGAAACCGGCCTTCTTCGCCCTGACGGCAGCCGCGATGAAGTCATCCCGCAGCTGCTCGACCTCGGCGCCGGTAAGGGCGCGGGCCTTGAACTCCTCATTGTCGGAGGGGCAGACCGGCGCCTCGCCGATCAGGTCGGCCGGCGAGCGCATGCCTGCATGGTGGATCTGGACTACGGCCAGGCTGTCGTTCGTCTTGATCGCCGCGGCCAGACGCGTCAGGCCCTCGAGATGGTCATCGGACCAGATGCCGAGCTGGCCCGGAAAGCCCTGGCCGATGCGCTGCACGTGGGCCGCGCAGGTCATGGTCAGGCCGAAGCCGCCCTCGGCCCGCATGGTCAGCCACTTGAACTCTTCGTCCGACAGCCGGCCGTCGGCGTGGCTCTGGGTGTTGGTCAGCGGCGCCAGCATCAGGCGGTTCTTCATCGCCGGGCCATGGGCGAAGGTCAGCGGGGCGAACAGGTCAGCGGACATACGGGGTCAGGCTTTCATCTTGTAGCCGGTACGGAAGAACCAGCGGATGGCGATGAGACAGGCGATCATGAAGCCGGCCGTGGCGGCGACGCTGATGCCGATGTTGACATCCGCCTTGCCGTAGAAGGCCCAGCGGAAGCCGCTGATCAGATAGACCACCGGGTTGAACAGGGTCACCGTCTGCCAGAACGGCGGCAGCATGCTGATCGAATAGAAGCTGCCGCCCAGGAATGTCAGCGGCGTGACGATCAGGGTCGGCACGATCTGCAGCTTCTGGAAGTCGTCGGCCCACAGACCGATGATGAAACCGAACAGGCTGAAGGTGACGGCGGTGAGCACGAGGAAGGCCAGCATCCAGACGGGATGGACAATCTCGAACGGCACGAACAGCCGCGCCGTGACCAGGATCAAAAGCCCGAGAAGCACCGACTTGGTCGCCGCGGCCCCGACATAGCCCATCACGGTCTCGATCCAGCTGACCGGCGAGGACAAGAGCTCGTAGATCGTCCCCGACCACTTGGGCATATAGATGCCGAAGCTGGCGTTGGAGATGCTCTCGGTCAGGATCGACAACATGATCAGCCCGGGCACGATGAAGGCTCCATAGCTGACCCCGTCGATGGTGGCCATGCGCGAGCCGATGGCCGAGCCGAAGACCACGAAATACAGCGAGGTCGAGATGACCGGGGCCAGGATCGACTGCATGAGGGTGCGGAACCAGCGGGCCAGCTCGAACCGGTAGATGGCCTTCACGCCATGAAGATTGATCATCCCGCCCTCACCAGGTTGACGAAGATCTCTTCCAGCGAGCTTTCCTCGGTGCGCAGATCCTTGAAATCGATGCCTTGCTCGCCAAGCCGCCTGAGCAGATCGGCGATGCCGGTTTCCTCGGCCTGGGCGTCGAAGCTGTAGGTGAGCTGGGCGCCGTCAGCGCTGAGCTCAAGGGCCTCGTCCTTCAGGGCTTTGGGAAGGGCCTTGAGCGGCTCGCGCAGCTGAAGGGTCAGCTGCTTCTTGCCCAGCTTGCGCATGAGCACGTCCTTGTCCTCGACCAGGATCAGCTCGCCCTTGTTGATCACCCCGATCCGGTCGGCCATCTCCTCGGCCTCCTCGATGTAATGGGTCGTCAGGATGATGGTCACGCCATTGTCCCGCAGGGCCCGAACCATCTGCCACATATCCCGTCGCAGCTCGACATCGACGCCGGCGGACGGCTCGTCGAGGAACAGGATCTTCGGCTCATGGCTGAGGGCCTTGGCGATCATGACCCGGCGCTTCATGCCGCCGGACAGGGTCATGATCTTGTTGTCCTTCTTGTCCCACAGGCTGAGGTCGCGAAGGATCTTCTCGATGTAGGCCGGGTCCGGGGCCTTGCCGAACAGACCGCGGCTGAACTTCACCGTGGCGATGACCGTCTCGAAGGCGTCGGTGCTCAGTTCCTGCGGGACCAGACCGATCTTGGTGCGAGCCTGGCGATAGTCGCGGACGATGTCGTGGCCGTCAGCGGTCACGGTCCCGGAGGTGGCGTTGACGATGCCGCAGACCACGCCGATCAGCGTCGTCTTCCCTGCCCCGTTGGGCCCGAGCAGGGCGAAGATCTCGCCCTGTCTGATGTCGAGATCGACGCCCTTGAGCGCCTGGAAGCCGCCGGCATAGGTCTTGGTCAGACCGGCGATGGATATGATGGGCTGCACGAACGTCCCCCGGATGGTGCAGCCGAAATAGGGACCCCGGACCGCCCTGACCAGCCCCCGTCCTCTTTCTGTATGAACCAGTCCGGTTTCTGTATGAACCAGTCCGGTCCAATCGCGTTCTGCAACGCATGCAATCGTGAGATGTTGACGTCGAGAGATGACGTCAGGGGGGACCATGGTCGAAATCACCACGCTGTCGGAGCTGACGATCGACGGCAAGCTGTCGCTGGGCAAGACGGCGTCCAGCAAGGACCTGTTCCTCTATTCCAGCGACGAGCTGAAGGCCTGGTTCCACGGTCAGCGCGCGGCCAATGACGCCATCATGGTCGGGGCCAATACGGTGCGGGTCGATGATCCCGAGCTGACTGTCCGCCATGTGCGCGGTCGCAACCCGCTGAGGGTGATCCCCTCCTCCGACGGACGACTGCCGCCGGAATGCACGCTGCTGAACGACGGCGTGCCAACACTGGTAGCCGTATCCCGACGCGCCACGCCCGAGGCCATAGCAGCGCTGGAGTCGCGGGATCACGTCGACGTCGTGGTCTGCGGCGACGACCAGGTCGATCTGGAAGCGTTGATGGATTTGCTGGACGGTCGCGGCGTCCGCACGATGATCGCCGAGGGCGGCAGCGAGTTGCTGTCCAGCCTGTTCAAGGCCGACCTCGTCTCGCGCATCATCATCAAGCACATCCCGGTCATCGCCGGAGCTCCCGACGCTCCGACCTACCTCAACGGCACGTCCATGAACCTGTCGCGCTGGCGCCTCGAGGACCTGTTCATCAAGGGCGGCATCGGGGTGTCCGTCTACCGGCCCGCGGACGCCTGAGATGATCACGACGCGGGCGCTGAACGAGCTGGGCGGGCTGCTGGCCCGGGCGGCGGGGTCAAATCCGCCCCCGGCCTACGAAGGCGGCATTGATCTCCTGCCCGAGGGCGCCGACGAAGCCCTGATCCTGCACGTGAAGCATCAGGCGCTGCTGCGGGCGTACCAGGCGCGCTACGTCCTGTTGCCGGACGCCGCGCCGGGTGGATCGGTGCTGGGGCATCTGGCGACCCACTACGGCGAAGAGCGGCTGCAGGCCCTGGCCGCCGTAAGGGCTGCGTTGGAGGACGAGCTGATCGTCCCGCTTCAGGCCGGCGTATCAACCGGCGACGGCGACGTCCTCGCCTATGTGGACCGGCTCCTGCCCGAGCTGCGCGCGGTCGGGTCGGACGCCTTTCTCGATGCCCTGGCCGGCGTCACTCACCGGCAGGACCACTACCGGAACTTCCTGGTGCAGTCGTCGGCGGACCTGCTGGCGGAGGCATCGGCTTCGGCGCTTGGCGTGATCGGCGAATTCGGCGCGCCGCAGTCGGCGCTGTTCCGCATCCTTATCGACGAGTTCGGCTATGGCGCGCACGGTCACAAGCACAGCGTGCTCTACCGCGCGACGATGCGCTCGTTCGGGCTCGACGACCGCTACAACGGCTACTGGCGGCTGTTCGACACGAACACCCTGGTCCTGCACAACGCCATCCACTGGCTGTTCCAGAACCCGCGCAACATTTTCCGGCAGGTGGGCTTCCTGCTGTTCGCCGAGACCGCCTACCAGCGCTCGACGCTGTTCCACGCGCGTTACCTCGGCCGCTTTCATCCCCAGGCAGACGCCCGCTACTTCGCCGAGCACGCGCACATCGACCTGCATCACACCCGGATGGTCGTCGACGAGGTGATCGCGCCGTTCCTCGACCGGTTCGGTCCGGAGATCGGCGGGGAGATCATCGCCGGAGCCGAGCTGACTCGGGCGGTGTTCGCGCGCAACGGCGCCGGTCAGCTGGCGTTGCTATCGGCGTTCGAGGCCGCGCAAACAGCGATCTATGGCCTGCGACCGCATGACGGCCCCCTGGTCACGCCGACGACGCCGCTGGAGCCGTCCGCCACAGTCCAGGTTGGCGCGATCGGCACGGTGACGGCGGCCGACTTCAGCCGCTTCCCTGCCGGGGCGACCGGCCGGCTGACGGAAGCGGTCTGATGCCCCGCTCGGTCTGGATCGGCAGCGACCTGCCGCCCATCCGGCGTGACGGCGAAGACTACTTCGTCCTGAGCGTCGACGATCAGCTCTACCTTGTTCGCAACGCCTGCCCGCATCGTGGCGGACCGCTGAAGTTCGGTCATGTCGACGATCAGGGACGTGTCGTCTGCCCGATGCACCACAACGCGTTCACGGTCGAAAGCTTGCTCGCCCGCCCATCAACGGTGAAGCTGGTGGAAAGTCCCGCTGGAGGCGCCGATGGCGACGCATAGCTTTCCCGCAACCCTGGTGTTCGAGGACGGCGAACTGAAGTGGGCCAACCTGGTCACGCTCAGCCGGGCGTTGCTCATCGCGCCGATCATCGCCCTGCTGCTGGCCGGCCTGCAGACCCCGGCGCTGGCGCTGTATGTGCTGGCCGCCCTGACCGACGCCTTCGACGGCTGGATCGCCCGCAGCACCGGCCGCGCCTCGCGATATGGCGCGCAGCTGGACGCGGCGGTCGACAACATCTTCTCGATCGGGATCCTTGTGTTCCTCATCCTGGCCTGGCCGGATCTGATGCGACGCCAGGCCGTGGCGGCGGTTATCCTGTTCGGCGGCCCCCTGCTCTATCTGGTCGTCTCCTGGGCGATGCGCCGACGTTTGATGATGTTCCACTTCTGGTCGGCCAAGGTCGGCGCCTTCCTGTTGTTCTGCCTGTGGCCGCTGATCGCCTTCTCGGGCGCCGAAAGCTTGATCACCATCGTCGCGGTGGTCGTGGGTTTCAGCCGCATCGAACAGGTCATCTTCATGCTGCGCGGAGGCGAGGACCTGAACGCGCCGCATGGGTTTGGCCCCGTGCCCTCCGCCGGACCCGCCTGACGCGCGAACGGGCTTCCTTTGCGGCGCCCGCGCCGGTAGGTTGCCGGCTCCATCGGGAAGGGGCCGCGTCGCCCGGATCGGACAGACGCGGTGAACAGCATGACGACCTCGCGGCGCGCGCTGATCATGGCTCTGCCCATGGCGGCAGCGACTCTTTTGACCGCCAGGACCGCCTTCGCGGCCGGTCCCCAGATGTTGTCCCCGATGGACGAGCGCGCTTATCGCGAAGCTTTCGCGGCGACCCAGCGCGGTGATTTCGAGGATGCCGACGCGGCCATGGCCCGCGTCAAGGACAAGGCGCTGGCGGGCCATCTGGCCTTCCAGAAGCTGATGCACCCGACCGCATGGTCGGCGACCTTCGAAGAACTGACCGGCTGGCTGAAGACCTATGGCGACCTGCCCGGCGCCGAGCGGGTCTACGCTCTTGCACTGAAGCGCAAGCCATCTGGCGTGGCCGATCCGAAGCCGCCCGCATTCATGGAAGTGTCCCGTATCTGGGGCCGCGTCGAGACGGCGTCAGGTCTGGCCGGCGGCCCCGCCAGTCCCGACCGCGGCCGCGCCGCCCGCGAAGCGTACTATTCCGGCGACGCCACCCGGGCGCTTACGCTGGCGCCGGCCGCGGGCGAGCGCTGGATCGCCGGGCTCGCGGCCTGGCGTCTGGCGCGCTACGACGAGGCGCGCAACTGGTTCCGCACGGTAGCGCTGGACGAGGACCAGGACGACTGGCTCCGCGCCGGCGGCGCCTTCTGGGCCTCCCGCTCCGCCGCGAAGCTCGGCGACGCCGGACAGTCGGTCGAATTTCTCCATCTGGCGGCCAAGGCCCCCCACACCTTCTACGGAATGGTCGCGGCGCGCAGTCTTGAGCTCAGCGGCCAGCGAGCCGACGCCGGTGTTCGGGACAGGCAGGCGCTGGCGCAGGCCGTGGGCGAGTTCGGTCTGAGCCGCGCCGCAATCGCGCGAACGCCCGAGCCAGAGCCCCAGTCCCTGTACAGCTTCGTGAAGACCACGCCGCGCGCCAGACGGGCCACCGCCCTGATGCAGATCGGCCGCGCCACCGACGCCGGGCTGGAACTGCGCGCCGGCCTTACCCTGGCGAAGACAGCGGATGAGCGGCAGCAGTGGCAGGCGCTGACCCTTGCCCTGAACGCCCCGATCACCACGGCAGCCGACTCCGCGCCGATCCTGCCCCTGCGTCGGCCGGCCGTGCGGCGACGGTCGCCGGAGGACTATCCGGCGCCTGACCTCTGGCCGGAGGGCGGTTTCACGCTCGACAAGGCGATGGTCTACGCCCTGGTCTGGAAGGAAAGCCGGTTCAACCCTTTCGCGGTGTCAGGGGCCGGGGCCATGGGGCTGATGCAGGTGCGCCCGGTCGCGGCCGCCCGCGCCGCCGGGGACGACAAGCTGCTGGTCAATCCGATGCCGCTGCTCGACGCCCCGACCAATCTGCGGGTCGGCCAGGACTATTTCACCTGGCTGATGGAACGGGCGCTTGGCGGTGGACCCGAGGCCTACGACGTCCTGCGCGCCGTGGCGGCCTACAACGCGGGCGCCGGCACAGTGCTGAATACGCTGAAGAAGGTCGGCCCGGGGGCGGACAGTCTGCTCGTCATGGAAAGTCTCCCGGCGCTTGAGACCCGGGACTACGTCGAGAAGGTGATGGTCGCCTACTGGACCTACAAGCGGCGCTTTGGCGGCGAGACCCGCACGCTCGACGCCGTCGCGCGCGGCGAGCCGATCATCGACATCCGGCTGGACCGGTAGGCACCATTGTCATCCCGGCCGCAGCGAAGCGGGGAGCCGGGACCCGGATTTCGCAGCCTCATGATATGGGTCCCGGATCGCCCCGTTGGGCCGTCCGGGATGACAGTCAGATGGCATAAGCCCGGCTGTCCAGCCGTCGGACCTTGCCCAACCTCTTTCCGAAACGATCCTTCCGGATCAGCAGCGCGCGCCGATCGCCAAGCCTCAGCGGCCACCATAGGGCGGACCGGAAGCGGGCCCCTCGCCCGCCGGACGTCTGAAGATGCGTCGCGGCCTCTGCGTCCCAGCCGGTTTCCAGCCGCAGGTCCGCAGGCAGCAACAGCAGCCAGTCACTCTTCGCAGCCCCGACAGCCGCCTGCAGACTGTCCGCACGCTTGACCCCGGCGTCGTCGGCGATCTCGAGCGTAGCGTCAGCCGACCCGCCATCGACCACGATCACCTCGGTGACGATGGCATCCACCGCCGCCGGCACCAGCGCGCCAAGGCAGGCCGGCAGGGTCGCCGCGTTGTTCAGGGTCGGGATGATGACGGAGATCATAAGGCTATGGAGCCCGCTCGCGCCCCGCGGTCAATAGTTCTTGTTTTGTTCCAATCATCGACACACAATGCCCCATGGCTCCATCCAAACCTCTGGTGAAAGGCCGTGGCGCGCGCAGCAACGTCACCAGCCGGTTTGTCGCGGCGCAACGTGAGGATTTCGACGACGGCTGGACCCTCGACGACCCCCAGCCGGCGCAGCTCCAGACCGTGGTTCTGCCCGACAAGGCCAGGACGATCATCACCCGGAACACCAGTCCCGACATCCATTTTGACCGGTCGATCAACCCTTACCGGGGCTGCGAGCACGGCTGCATCTACTGCTTCGCGCGACCGGCCCACGCCTTCCTCGGCCTGTCGCCCGGGCTGGATTTCGAGTCACGCCTGTTTTTCAAGCCCGAGGCCGCGCAACTGTTGGCGGCGGAACTGTCGCGCAAGGCCTACGCACCGAGGTCGATCCAGATCGGCGCGGACACCGACCCCTATCAGCCCCTGGAGCGCAAGCTGCGGGTCACCCGGCAGGTGCTCGAGGTTCTGCGGCAGTTCAATCACCCGCTGACGATCATCACGAAGTCAAACCTGATCACCCGTGACGCCGACATCCTGGGCGAGATGGGCAAGGCGGGGCTGGCGCGGGCGGCTATCTCGATCACCACCCTGGACCGCAAACTGGCCCGAAGCATGGAGCCCCGCGCCGCGACGCCGCAACGGCGGCTGGACGCGGTGCGGCAGCTGACGGCGGCGGGCTGTCCGGTGATGGTGATGTTCGCGCCGGTCATTCCAGGCCTGAACGACCACGAGCTGGAAGCGGTGCTGGAGGCCTCGGCCGAGGCGGGGGCGACGGGGGCGGGCTATGTCATGATCCGGCTGCCGCTGGAGATCACCGACCTGTTCCAGGAGTGGCTCAAGACCGACCACCCCGACCGGGCGGAACGGGTCATGTCGCTGATCCGGCAGATGCGACGCGGCAAGACCTACACGTCCGAGTTCGGCGTCCGCGGCCGGGGCGAAGGCCCCCTCGCCGATCTGGTCGCCGCGCGGTTCAGGGCGGCGCGCAAAAGGTACGGGCTGGAGCGCCCTCGCGAGGCGCTGGACGTGACGCGGTTCCGGGTTCCGGCGAGGACGGGCGACCAGATGGATCTGTTCTCGTAGGGGACATGTACCGCAGGTACGTGTCCCCCAATCGAGATTCAGCGGCGGCTGGTTTAGGGGACACGTACCTGCGGTACATGCCCCCGACTGCTCAGCGCGAAAACACCCCGACCAGTTCAACATGCGGCGACCAGAGGAACTGGTCGACCGGCAGGATGCGCTCCAGCGAGAAGCCGGCCTCGACCAGGACCCGGGCATCGCGGGCGAAGGTCACCGGGTTGCACGAGATCCCGACCACGCGGGAGACCTTGCTGCGGCCAATCTCGTGCGCCTGTTCAAGCGCGCCGGCGCGGGGCGGGTCGAAGACCACGGCATCGACCTTGGCCAGATCGGCCGCCAGCATCGGCCGACGGGCCAGGTCGCGCGCCTCGGCGGTGATCGGCTTGAGGCCGGCGGCGCTGGCCGTGGCCGCGCGCAGGGCGGCGATGGCCGGGGCCGCAGAATCCGCCGCCAGAACCGGCGCGATCATCGCCAGCCGGAAGGTGAAGGTCCCGACACCGCAATAGAGGTCGGCAATGCGGTGCGCGCCGGTCACGGCCTCAACAGCGAAAGCCGACATCGCGGCTTCCGCCTGCGGCACGGCCTGCAGAAAGCTGCCAGGCGGCAGGGCCACGGTGGCGGGCCCAAGCCGGACCATCGGCTGGCGGGCCTGGTAGACCATCTCGCCGGCCAGGGTGACGCGGGCCATGTCGCCCGCCGACGCGGCCTCGGCCGCGCGCATACGGGCGTCGGCGGACAGGCCGCCGCTCTTGCGTTCAACGCCCGTTACGTCGACGTCGAGGCCGGTCGCCGTCAGCGTCACATGCAGGGTCGGGGCGGACTTCGGATGCTCGAGAAACGGCCGGGCCAGGGCTCGAAGCGCCGGCAGGGCCGCGACCAGACGCGGATCGGCGATGACGCAGGTCTCGATATCGACCAGCGACCAGCTGCGGCGTTCCTTGAAGCCCAGCTTGACCCCGCCCTTGCCGCCGCGGGCGTGCAGGGCCAGCCGTCGGCGCGAACCGGGCGGTGAGGCGAAGGTCGGCAGGATCTCGGTTTCGATATGTTCGTGGCTGAGCGCGGTGCGGACCAGATCGCCCTTCCAGGCCAGATACGGTGCGGACGCCCAGTGCTGCAGCGCGCAACCACCGCAGGTTCCAAAATGCGGACAGGGCGGCGTCACCCGATCCGGACTGGCGGTGACGATCTCGACCACCTCGACCCGCTGGCCGTCGCGATGGCCGCGTACGGTTTCGCCGCCAAGCGTCAGCGGCGCGAACAACGGGCCCGGCGCCAGGCCATCACCCTGGGCGCCTACACCTGTGACGGAAATGTCGATGAGATCGGCCAACAAACTCTCCAGCGGGAACCCGGGAGCCCCCGATACCATTGTTGCGAGGCGAGAGGGCTGCCAATCGGTCGGCCTTCATGAACGAAGATGAACGGGCTGCTCAACGGCCGTTCAGGTTGGACCCGCCATCTTCTCAACATCAACGGCGGGGAAACTCGCCTCAGAAGCGAAGGGAGCGTGTCATGCGCACCATTCTGTCCCTCACCACCGCGATCGCGATCGCCGCCCCGGCCTTCATGGCCCCGACGTTCGCCGACGCCCAGTCGGCGCGCAGCTATGGCCGCGGCGACGTCTGCAGCTACAAGCGCCAGCAGGCCAAGAAGAAGGGCACCGTCACCGGCGCCCTGGTCGGCGGCGCCCTCGGCGCGGCTGTCGGCGCGCGCGGCAACAAGGTTGAAGGCGCCGTGCTCGGCGGCACGGTCGGCGCCATCGCCGGTAACCAGATCGCTCGCGACAATTTCCACTGCTCGAACTACCCGAAGCGCGTCAGCGCCCGCAGCGGTCAGTGCAAGTGGGTCCAGGAATATTACGGCGGTCGCTGGCATGGCTTTGAAGTCTGCCGCGGACGCAACGGCGATTGGCGACCCAGCGGCCGGGGCTAAACCCGGACGCACGGCCGCTCTCAAGTTCCAGCTCAAGGGAGAGCCTCAATGACGACCCGTTCCAAACTGACCCGCGGCGTCGCCGGTCTGGCGGCCATGACCATGGTCGCCGGCCTGGCGATGGTTCCGACCTTTGCGTCGGCCCAGGGTTATCCGCCGAGTTCAGGCGGCTACAACAACGGCTACCGCTATGATGCTTGCCAGCGCGAGCGGACCAGCCGTGGAACGGGCGGCGCCCTTGTCGGCGCCGGTCTCGGGGCCCTCGCGGGCGGCAATGTCGCCGCGCGTGGCAACCGCACCGAAGGGGCCGTCCTCGGCGGCATCCTGGGGGCAGTCATCGGCGCCAACGTCGGCAAGACGGCGGCGGCCTGTGAACCCGGTCAGCCGGGGTCCTATCAGCAGGGCTACGCCGCCCCGCCGCCGCAGGAGGGGTACTACGGCGATCCCGACAGCCAGCAGGGCTACCAGCAGGGCGCCTACGACGACCGCTACGGCGACGACCAGGACGGCGCCTATGCCCGCCCTGTGACGGACGCTCCCCCGGCCGACAACTGCACCCTGGCCGAGAGCCCGATCTATCTGCCGGACGGCCGCGTCCAGAAGCGCTTCGTGCGCGTCTGCCGCGACTCCAGCGGTCGATATCAGGTCGTCGACTAACCCCTTTCGACAACCTCGCTGAGGGCAGGCCGTCCGCCGAACGCGGGCGGCCTTTTCCTTGTGGTCAGCGCTTGTGGGCCCACAGCAGGAATTCGGCATTGCCGTCGCCGCCGGTGATCGGACTGTCGGTCGTCTCTCGGACGGTCCAGCCCTGCCCCTCCAGCCAGGCGGCCACATCGGCGAGCGTCTCTCTCCGTACCGCCTCGTCCTTGACGATCCCGCCCTTGCCGACGCGGTCGCGGCCGGCCTCGAACTGGGGTTTGACCAGGGCGACAAGGTCCGCTCCTGGCCCGGCCAGGGCCAGCGCCGCCGGCAGGGCCTTGGCGAGGCTGATGAAGCTGACGTCGGTGACGATCAGGTCGGGAGCCCGCGGAACAAGGGCGGCGCTCAGCCTCCGGGCGTCCATGCCGGACAGATCGATCACGCGCGGGTCACTGGCCAGGGTCGGGTGAAGCTGGTCGCGACCAACATCGACCGCATAGACCCGCGCCGCGCCCCGGCTGAGGCAGACCTGCGTGAACCCGCCCGTCGAGGCGCCGACATCAAGCACCACCCGCTCCTCGACCGGAATCGGCCAAAGCGTCAGGGCGTGGTCCAGCTTCAGCCCGCCACGCCCGACCCACGGATGGGCGGTCTCGGCGGTGACCAGAGCGCCTTCATCGACCATTTCGGAGGGTTTGGAGACGGTGCGGCCGTCAACGGTCACCCGCCCCGCCGCGATGGCCGCCTGAGCCCGCGCGCGGCTGTCGAACAGGCCGCGTTCGACGAGGACGAGGTCAATGCGGCGGCGCGTCGCCAACGTTACGATCGCACCCTGGGCACGGCATCGAGCCAGCGAGCGTAGGCGGTTTCGCGCATGCGACTGTCATGGGTCGGCGTCAGCAGTTCGGCGTCCGGCCGGGCGGAAGCCGCCTCCTCCACCGTCTTGAACAGACCCGCGCCGAGGCCGGCGAACAGGGCGGCGCCAAGCGCCGTGGTCTCCTGATAGCTCGCGCGGCAGACCGGGAAGCCGGTCAGATCCGCCAGCCGTTGCGAAAACCAGGGGCTTTGCGACATGCCCCCGTCGATGCGCAGTTCGGCCTTGTCGCCGAACGCGTGTGGCGCGTCGGCGCGCATGGCCTCGATCAGGTCGCGGGTCTGCAGCGCGCAGGCGTCGAAGGTCGCTGCGGTGATCTCGGCGAGGCCTGAGTCGCGGGTCAGACCAAAGATGCCGCCGCGCGCGCCGGCGTCCCACCAGGGCGCGCCCAGACCGGTGAAGGCCGGCACGACCACCACCGCGCTGTCCGGTTTCGCCGTCTTCGCCAGCGACTCAGCCGCACGGGGACCACCGGCCAGGCCGAGCCCCTCATTGAGCCACTGGATCGCCGCCCCGGCGACGAAGATCGAGCCTTCCAGCGCGTAGGTCGTCTGGCCGTTCACCCGCGCGGCGACCGTCGTCAGCAGGCGCGAACGGCTGAGCGCCTTCTGCGTCCCGGTGTTGAGCAGCATGAAGCAGCCGGTGCCGTAGGTGGCCTTCATCTCGCCAGGGCGCACGCACCCCTGACCCATCAGCGCCGCCTGCTGGTCGCCGGCGACGCCGCGGATCGGCACGGGCCGGCCGAGGATTTCCGGGGCGGTCTCGCCGTAGTCGGCGGCGCAATCGAGGACCGCGGGCAGGATCGCCCCCGGCACGTTGAACAATTCCAGCATCTCGTCCGACCAGCGCTGGGCGCCGATGTCGAACAGCAGGGTGCGGGAGGCGTTGGTCGCGTCGGTGGCGTGGACCTTTCCGCCGGTCAGCTTCCAGATCAGCCAGCAATCCATCGTGCCACAGAGCAGTTCGCCCCGCTCGGCCCGGGCCCGCGCGCCGTCGACGTTGTCCAGCAGCCAGGCGATCTTGGTGCCGGAGAAATAGGGGTCGAGCAGCAGGCCGGTGACCTCGGTCACCCGCTCTTCCGCACCTGACTTGACCAGTCGCTCGCAGGTCGGCGCGGTCCGCCGGTCCTGCCAGACAATCGCGGGATGGATCGAGCGGCCGGTCGCCTTGTCCCAGATGACCACCGTCTCGCGCTGGTTGGTGATGCCGATGGCAGCGACGTCGCCTACCGGTCTGGCGCATCGCTCAAGCGCTTCCCGCAGCACGGCGACGCTGGCGTTCCAGATTTCTTCGGCGTCGTGCTCGACCCAGCCGTCGTTCGGATAGCTCTGGCGCAACGGCCGGCTGCCTTCACCCAGCGCATGGCCCAGAATGTCGAACGCGATCGCCCGCGTGCTGGTCGTTCCCTGGTCAAGCGCCAGAATTACCGGATCCGCCATACGATTCGACTCCCCTGCCGATCTTTCCGTCGTTTAAGCATGTTTTCACGGGGTGAGAGCAGGGTCATGCTTCAGCCCGACAGTCGGGACGGGGCCCCCACGTGACGATCGCCGTAGAAGCCGCTGACCTGCTGCTGCTGGCCAAGAGCCGGCACCCCGTGGACCGTGAACGCCTGCTGGACGCTATCGTCGCCCTTTGCGACCGCGCCGATCTCGATGAAGTGGCCCAGCCCCAGGTGCGGGAACTGGTCGGGGGCGTGTTCATGGTTCTCGTCGCCGAAGCGGAACGGGACATTCGCCGACGCCTCGCCGAAAAGATCGCCCCCGCCGCCTGGGTCCCCCCGGCCCTCATCAATGTCCTTGTTCTGGACGACATCGAGATCGCCGCCCCGATCATCAGCGCCAGTCCCGTCCTGCGCGACCATGACCTGATCCGGCTTCTGGTAGAGTCGACCCTCGACCATCAAATCGCCATTGCCCGTCGCGGCGGCCTGACTGCCCCCGTCGTCGAGGCCATCCTGCAGCAAAGCGAGCCGGCGGTTCTGACCGCCCTTGCCGGAAACGACTCCGCGGACATCACGGCCTCCGCGATGGAACGCCTCGTCGAACAGGCCCGCGGCGTCGCCGCCCTGCGCAGCCCCCTCGCCCGTCATCCGCGACTGTCATCGGATCTGGCGCGGCAGCTCTACCTCTGGGTCGGTCAGTCGCTGCGGGCGTCGCTGATCGAGCGCTTCCGCCTCAATTCCGCCGACCTGGATGCGGCCCTCGCCCAGACCGTCCATGAGGCTCACGCCGCGCTGGCCAGCAAGCCGGCGGAGCCGGCGAAGTCCGACACCGAGCGCGAGGCGCTGGAGACGCGGCTCGTCGACAAGCTGAATGACGCCGGCCAGCTCCGGCCGAGCTTCCTGCTCCGGGCCCTGCGGGAAGGGCGATTGACCCTGTTCGTGACGGCCATGTCCCGGCTGGGCGGCTTCGACCAGGACCATATCCGGCGCGCGATCGATGGCGACCGGCCCGAACTGCTGGCGCTGGCCTGCGCCGCCATCGGCATGGACCGGGGTGTCTTCCCGACCATTCTTGAAGCCGTGCGCGGTCTGAACCAGGGACGCCCAGGCGGCGGCGCCGAGGCGGGCCGGCGCGCGACGGGCGCCTTTGGACCGTTTGACGCCGACATCGCAGGCGTCGCGTTCCGCAAGGCTGTTTCCTCCGTTTGACAAGCCCTCCGCCATAAGGCCTTGCTCGCCCGGCGATGTTCAACTCGAAGCCCAACACCAGCCGCGTCACCTTCCTCGCCAGCGACAGGCCCGAGGCGCAGGACGCTCGCGAGCGCCTGATCGCCCGCTACGGCGACGCCGGCGAGAGCGCCCAGGTGATCGTGGCCCTCGGCGGCGACGGTTTCATGCTGGAAACCCTTCACGGCGCGCTGGCCGACGGGACACCGATCTACGGCATGAACCGTGGCTCGGTCGGCTTCCTGATGAACGAGTACAGCGAGGACGATCTGCTGGAACGGATCAGCGCGGCGGAACGGGCCGTGATCCATCCCCTGGCGATGGTCGCCATCGACTCCAAACGCAAGCAGCACCGGGCCCTGGCCATCAACGAAGTGTCCCTGCTGCGCCAGACGCGGCAGACGGCCAAGCTGCGCATCTCCATCGACGGCAAGGTGCGCATGGGCGAGCTGGTCTGTGACGGGGCGCTGGTCGCCACGCCTGCGGGATCGACCGCGTACAATCTTTCCGCCCACGGCCCGATCATTCCGATCGACGCCCGCGTCATGGCCCTGACGCCGATCAGCGCCTTCCGGCCGCGACGCTGGCGTGGCGCCCTGCTCGCCCACACCGCCCGCGTCACCTTCGAGGTGCTGGAGGCGGACAAGCGCCCCGTGAGCGCGGTGGCCGACAACGTCGAAGTCCGCGACGTCGTCGAGGTTCACGTGTCCGAGGACCGCGCCGTCAGCCTCTCGATGCTGTTCGATGCCGGGCGCAGCCTGGAAGAACGCGTCCTGGCCGAACAATTCTCCGCCTGACGCGAAAGCCGACAGGTCCGGGCAGGTTCAGTCTCACCGGTTGTTAACCCCATTGCCCTAGCGTCGTGGCTGTCAACGCCATGGGAGGCGACGCGTGAGCGACAATCCGACAGTCCAGTTTATCCAGGCTCCGAACACCTTGCGCCTCAAGGTAGGGGGTCGGCTGGGCGGCATCGACCCGGCGGCGATCGCCAAGGCCGAGGCCGCGCTCAAGAGCCTGTCTGGCAATTTCGGCGAGTGGCTCAATGATGAGCTGGTCAAGCTCGAGGCTGCCCGCCAGAGCATCCGCACCGATGGCCTGACCACGGAAACGGCGGAGACGCTCTATCTGCGCGCCCATGACCTCAAGGGCCTCGGCGCCACATACGAGTTCCCGCTTGTGACCCGCATCGCGGGATCGCTGTGCAAGCTGATCGATGATCCGGACACCCGCCTCGAAGCGCCGATGTTCCTCGTTGACGCCCACATCGACGGCATCAAGGCCGCGGTCCGCGGAAACATCCGCACCGAGGACCACCCCGTCGGTCGGGGACTGGTCGAGGAGCTGGAAGGCCGCGTCGCCAAACTGGCGACAGCCTAGCGGAACACCGACTTTGGAATGTGAGTGACTCGACAGGCGAGGTCCGCTTCGCCTGACAGCACGATCCAGTGGTCGCCTCCATCGGCGAGGCCTGTCGTGAACACGACTCCGTCGAGGTACATCCGGTCCCGCAGCGGCCTCGTCAGCGTGGCGTTTGGCTCCAGCACAGCGACCTGGTCCTCGCTCCTGAGCACGCGCGTTGGATCCCGAGCATCCAGCAGGGCCCAATAGGTGCGATAGGTCCCGACCCGGCCGCCGGCTTCGACACCGTGGTACAGAACCAGCCAACCGTCCGGCGTCAGAACCGGTTGGGCGCCGCCGCCAATCTTTTCGCTGGCCGGCGAAAGTCGCCGGGCCCTCAACCCACCTGTCTCCACCGGCTTCCAGTGCAGCGCATCGGGTGACGTTGCCAGATTGATCGAGGGGCCGCCGCGCCAGGGACTGTCCGGCGGGTAGGCGAAATACAGGCTGCCGAGCGGACGCGTCAGGGCCCAGAAGGCCCCGTCGATCAGCCCCTCGAACAGCAGCATGTCCTTGTTCTGATGATCCAGAACCATGCCTTGAAGCGTCCAGTCGAGGCCGTCGCGTGACGTGTACAGCGCGGTCGAATGCCGTTCGGCGCTGACACTGCAGGCGGTCATGTAGAAGGTGTCGCCGATACGGCTGATACGGGCGTCCTCGACGCCGTAGTCCTGCCAGGAGGCCCTCGGACCGATCGCGCGGTCATAGTGGACGCGGACGACCGACAGGCCATCAGGGGTCAGCTCCACCGGCAGGAGCCAGGACAGCGAGGTCAGCCCGATTGTCCGGTTGGACTCATCAGGCAGGGCGAACACGCGTGGATCAGTCACGTCCGCGCCGGCCAGCGGCCATTCGACGACGCGGTACCCCTGCCCCGCCGCCCAGCGAATGCCGCGCACGACATGACCGGTCATCGGCTGGGCCAACGCCTCGGCCACCCGGACCATCATCAGCAGGTTGCCCGTGGGCAGGACCGCCAGTCCGGGGTTGAAGGCGCCGAGCACGAAGGTCGAGCCGAGCGGCAATCCCGCCCGCAACGGTGAGCGTGCAAGGTCAACGTCTTCAGGCGTGAAGATCAGGCGATCGATTTCATAGGCCATCCGTCTGGAACGGACGCCGGAGGGGCCTGTTCCGGCTAGGCGCGGATGTTGCTCATCGGCTCGACGATGTCGCCGTAGCCGGCGTCGGGCGGAATCACCAGCACCGCGCCGGTCTCGCGACGCTCGACCACCGGCAGCACCGGCACCAGCGTGCGGGCGTTGGCGCGGTCGATGGCGTCCTGGGCGCTCTGGGCCTCGGCGAGCAGCTTGAGGTTCATGCGGGTGGGGAAGATGATCGTGCGCTCGCCGGCCTGTTCGAGCCGCAGGGCCTCGGACGGCGCCACCCATTCGGCGTCCACCGTCTCGTAGCCGTCACAGACCGCCAGCTGCTCGCCGGTCGCCCGCACCAGGTAGAACCAGGTGTCGAAACGCTTGGGCATCATGTCCGGCGTGATCCAGCGGGCGAACGTGGTCAGCGCCGGCAGGTCGAGCTTCACGTCCAGTTCGCGGATCAGGTCGAGGAAGGGGCGTTCGTCCTTCGACACCGACTCGCGCGCCGCGCCGGCCCGGTCATCGCCACGGAAGGGCGCGCCCTTCGCGTCGTTGGCGATGATGATCGCCGCTTCTTCGTAGGCTTCGCGGATTGCGGCGATGCGCAGCGGCCGCTTCTCGGCGGGCGTTGCGTCCCAGCCCGTTACATAGTCGGCCCAGGCCTCGTCGTGATCGCCGGCGTGGGTCTTTCCGCCTGGAAACACCAGGGCGCCCGAGGCGAAATCGATCTGGTGATGCCGCTTGACCATGAGGACCTCGAAGGTCGGGTCGTCGCGGACGAGCAGGATGGTGGCGGCGGGACGGATGGCGACTGGTTCGGTCATGAGGCGAAGGATCGCGCCTCAAACACCCGTTCGGCAAGCCTCACGCAACGTCAACGGTCCGGCGGGACTCGCGGGAGATGCGGTCCATCTTTTCGATCAGATAGTCGACATCGTCTCGCGCGGCGCCCTGCGGCTGGGTCAGGAACCGTTGCAGCATGCGTTCCTGGAAGCGTTCGCGATCACGCAGCCCGCCGTCAAATTCCATCGAGTGGAACGTGTCGACACCCGCGCGGAACGCGGCGAACAGCCGCGCCGGCAGACCGGCACGGTCATAGATGGCGCGCAGGCCCAGCGGCCCGGCGTCGTGAATCATCAGCCAGGTGCGGTGATGCGGCACGCCCGCCAGCTCGGCGACCGCGCATTCGAAGAAGGTCATGTGCCCGTGGGCCAGGGATCGCAGCAACAGCGACGCGGTCAGTCGCTGCACCTTGTTCAGATGCGCGGCAAAGGCCTTGGGATCTGCGGCGCGCCCCGCCTGGTCGACGAGATCGACGGTCGCCCGTTCGGTCGCGCCGGTGGCGATCGTCAGCGCCGTCTCCGGCGAAATGGCGTGGTTGTTGATCAGGTGATCACGAACCTGGTCGCCGACCATGGTGATCAGCCGCTCGGTCACCGCCAGAGGCAGGGCATTGCGATAGGCGACGGCGGCAAGCACCTGCTCAGACTTCTCGAACCGGTCGAGGGCCTTCTGCAGGACGGTTTCAGTGAAAGCGGCGTTGTCGTTGGCGCAGGCGGTCTGGACCGCCGCCTCGGCGCCGTACTCGACAATCGCGCCAGTGACCTTCTCGGAGAGCTTCGGACGCTTGGCGATGGCCAGTTGGCGCACCGGGCCGCCGAGACGAACGATCTCGGCCAGATCATCGTCGGTGAACACCGGCGAGAAGTTCAGCATCGGCAGGGAAATCGACTCGACGTCCCGGGCCAGCTTCAGCGCGACATCGTGCGGCAGGATCGTGGAGGACTTGAGCGTCACCGCCAGGGCCCGGCGCACCAGCTCTGCGGCGTCGGCGGCCATGACCCGAAGAATATCGCCGGCGGCCTCGCGCTCCTCGGCGGTCATCTCGCCATGATCGATGGTGCGACAGAGCTTGTGGGCGGCCACGGCGCGCTCATCGGCCGTTGCGCCCTTCAACAGGGTGCGGAGATCCACATCCGTCAGTGCTGCGCGTGTCGTTCCCATCTCGATTCCCACCCGGCGTCGCCGACGCTGCGGTGATCATCAGTTGTTAAACTTAACGAAGACTGACCGCCGATTAACTCTCTCCCTTCACGGCCCGCAAACACCCCTCGGCTACCCTTCGCGCGCATGATCGAGGGCTCTCTGGTGACCGCATCGCCTGACCTGACAGACCGCATGGGGCGCGGCGGGGACGCCGTGACGCTGCAATCGCTGGAGGCGCAGCGGGGCCTTCTGCCCTACGCGCTGGCGTTATTCGGGGTCAGCCTGCCGATCTACGTCTGGGCGGGCAGCTTCGCGCCCAACAGCGTCTGGATGGCCGCGAGCTTCGCAGTCTTCGCCATCAACTGGGGCGTCTTCTACGCGGTCGTGAACTGGCTGCGGACCGAGGAGAGCCGTGACATCGCGCGGCGCGCGCGGGTGCACATCCTTGGCGGCCTGCTGTGGTCGGGCGCCTGCGCCCAGATCGCCGCTTTCGCCGAAGGCGCGGGCCCGGCGCGCGAGGCGCTCTTGATGGTCGCCGTCGCCGGGGCCGTGGCCTGCTTCTTCTTCACCGCGCCGTCGCTGGCCGGCCTGCTGATCATTGGCCCGGCCGCCGCCGCGGCGCCGCTGATCGGCCTGTTCCGCCATCACGAGAGCCGGCCGGACGCGGTTCTGGCCTGGGGCGCCCTGGCCCTGACCATGGCGCTGTGTCTGATCCTCAATCGCCTGCTGCGCGGCCAGTTCGCGATGGCCGTTGAGCGGGAAGCCCTTATCGGCGCGCGGGCCGCCTCGCTCGAGAAGGCCGAACGTCTGGCGCGGTCAAAGTCAGACATCGTCTCGACCCTGAGCCATGAGATCCGCAACGGCCTGACCGGCGTGACCCATGTGCTGGCCTCCGCCGTCGGCCAGGGGGGGCGGGCCGCACCCTCGCGCGAACAGCTGACGGCGGCCCTCGACGCCGCCCAGGATCTGGTTTCGGTGCTCAACGCGACGCTCGATTCGGAAGCGGCGGAGGCCGGTCGCCTGTCGCTGGACCGCGCGCCGTTCGATCCGGTCCGACTTGCCCGTGATCTGGTTCTGCTCAACCGCCCACACGCCGCCGCCAAGGGCGTTGAACTCGCCCTGCACGTGGAGCCCGACCTTGAGCAAGCCCGCGCGGGCGCGGTGGTCGGCGACCTGACCCGCACCCGTCAGGTGCTGTCCAATCTGATCGGCAACGCGGTGAAGTACACTGTACGGGGGCGCATCGAGGTTCGCATCGAACGCCGCGATGGCGTGATCGCCGTCGCCATCGCCGACACGGGCCCTGGCCTCTCCGCCGAGGAACTGGAGCAGGCCTATGAGCCGTTCCGGCGCGTCGAGCGGACGGGCGCCGGAATTCCCGGCGCGGGCCTCGGCCTGTCGCTGGCCCGCAAGTTGGCCGGACTGATGGGCGGCGCCCTGGTCAGCCAAAGCGCGCCGGGCGTGGGCAGCTGCTTCACGCTGGAACTGCCGTGGAACGAAGTCGCCGTCGCGCGTGGCGAGGATGGCGAAGCCTTCTCGGCCCCGCCCGCGCCCTCGCAGGCCGGGCGGCCGTTGCGGGTGCTTGTGGCCGAGGGCAATGCCCTGAACGCCGCCATGCTGCGTGCGATCCTTGAGCAACTCGGCCATCAGGTCGTCGGGGTCAACAACGGTCGCCGGGCGCTTGAACTGGCCCAGGTGGCCGACTTCGACCTGGTGATGCTGGATGGCCGCCTGCCCCAGATGGATGGTCCGGCCGCCGCCGCTGCTATCCGGGGCCTGCCCACCGCGATCGCCAACGCGTCGATCATCGCCGTCATCGACGGCGACGCCGATGAAGCCCGCGAATGCCTGGACGCCGGCTGCGATACGGTCCTGCGCAAGCCGGTCACCGTCTCCGGGGTCGCGCGCGCCGTCGCCGATGCGGCCGCTCGTGTGCGGCGGCCCCAAATTGATGCGGCCCGTTCCGTGGCGTGACCCCTTCCCCGGCCTCCCCCACCCCGCCATGATGACCTCACAAGAGGAACGGTTGGGGGATAAGGGTTTGCTGGAAGGCCTGAGAGTCGTCGAACTGGCGAGCTACATCGCTGCCCCGGGCGCCGGCGGGATCCTGGCCGACTGGGGCGCGGACGTGATCAAGATCGAGGCGCCGGCCGGCGACCCGATGCGCAACTTTTTCGACGGCATGGACGCGGAAGCGCACGGCAATCCGGTGTTCGAGCTCGACAACCGCGGCAAGCGTGGCGTGGTGCTGGATATATCCAGACCCGAAGGTCGCGACGCCGCGATCAAGCTGGCCCTCACCGCCGACATCTTCCTGACCAATGTGCGGCCGGGATCGCTGAAGCGGGCGGGGCTCGACTATGACTCCCTGAACGCGCTGCATCCGTCGCTGATCTACTGCAGCCTGACCGGCTACGGCCTGCAGGGCGAGGACGCCGATCGGGCCGGCATGGATGTGGCGGCCTCCTGGTCCCGCGCCGGCGTCGGCTCGATCACAGCGCCCAAAGGCGTCGACCCCTTTCCCATCCGTACGGCGATGGGTGACCACATCACCTCGCTGAGCACGGTGGCGGCCATCCTGGCGGCCGTGCATGAGCGGCATGGCACCGGCAAGGGCCGGCTTGTCGAGACGTCGCTGTTGCGGACCGGCGTCTATTCCATCGGCTCCGACATGGCGATCCAGTTGCGCTTCGGGAAGCTCGCATCGACGCGGCCCCGCGCCCAGGCGGTCCAGCCGCTGGCCAACTTCTTCAAGACCGCCGACGGGCGCTGGATCTGTCTGCTGGTGCGCACCGGCGGCAAGGACTGGCCGCAGATCGCCGCCGCCGTCGGCCGCCCCGACCTGGTCGAAGACCCGCAGTTCGCGTCCAGCCGGGCCCGACGCGAGAACGGCCCGGCGCTGGTCGAGATTCTCGACGCCGCCTTCGCCGGCTACAGCTACGAAG
>CAZISF010000001.1:0-89089 GCA_964541915.1 uncultured Caulobacter sp. | reverse complement strand
CCGCCGCCAGATCGGCCCGCGCGGCGGCGACCCTGGCCGCGTATTCCTGGGCGTCGAGGCGGACCAGCGGCTGACCGGCGACCACCGGCTGGTTCTCGCTGACCAGAACCTCCGCCACCAGACCCCGGACCTTGGGCGCGACATTGGTGCTGTCGGTCTTGAGGTAGGCGTTGTCGGTCGACTCCCAGGCCTTGGCCGAGCGCAACCAGACAACACCGGCTCCCCCGATCACGACGGCCAGCGCCAGCACGATCAGGACCCGCAGACGTCCTTTGCCGGCCCGGGAGGATCGCGCTGCGCCATCGGCCTCGGGGGCGTGGGTCATGGGTCTGCCTTTGGAGAGATCGAATGAAGGGTCAGGCGCCGATGCGCGCCTTGAGATTCCGGCGCGCCGCATCAAGGGTCCGGGTTGACGCCGGCTGGTCGCCGAGCGCCCGCGCCACGAGCACCGCCCCCATCATCTCGGCGAAAAGCGAAGACGACAGGGTGGCGCGCGCCTCCGCGTCGTCGCCCGGCAGGCGCTCCGCGATGGCGGCGAGCAGCCGTTCGAGATTTTCCCGGAAGACCATTCCCGCCGCCGAGTCCGCGCGGGCGAAGTCGCCCCCGAGGGCCGCGATCGGACAGCCCGTGTCGAGCCGGTCGCGGTGGGATTCGGAGACGTACAGGTCGATGTAGCGGGCCAGTCCCTCGATGCCGGGATGGTCCCGGGTCGCGCGGAACCACAGCGCGCGACCGTCCTTGAACGCCTCCTCGACGGCGGCGGCCAGCAGGTCATCCTTTGACTTGAAGTGGGCATAGAAGCCGCCATGGGTCAGGCCCGCCTCGGCCATGACCTCGGACACGCCAAGGCGCTCCGGACCCTTTCCACGCAATGCACGGGCGGCGATGGCCAGAACCCGCTCCCGCGTCTCCTGCTTGTGCGTACCGCTGTAGCGCATTGCCTCGGCTCCGTTTATATGATGATGATAATATAATGATCCGGCATTGCAAGAGCCCGCTGTGAGCGACACCCCCGCGACCGTCCCGGCCAATGCCGCCAACCTGCCGGAACGAACCAAGCTGCTGGTCTTCGGCCTGATGGCGTTCGGCCAGTTCATGGCCCTTCTGGACATCCAGATCGTCGCCGGCTCGCTGAACGCCATTCAGGCCGGCCTGTCTGCCGGCCCGGACGAAATCGCCTGGGTCCAGACGGCCTATCTGATGGCCGAGATCGTCATGATCCCCCTGGCGGCCTTCCTGTCCCAGGCCGTCTCGACCCGCTGGCTGTTCACCGCTTCGGCGGCGCTGTTCACCCTGTCGAGCCTGATGTGCGGCTTCGCCTGGGACATCGATTCGATGATCGTGTTCCGGGCGCTGCAGGGCTTCGTGGGCGGGGCCATGGTGCCTCTGGTGTTCGCCACAGGTTTCACGATGTTCGACGGGCCGAGACGCGCGCTGGTGCCGGCGATCCTCGGCGTGGTCTCGACCCTGGCCCCGACGCTCGGTCCGACCGTCGGCGGGTTGATCACCGACATCGCCGACTGGCGCTGGCTGTTCTTCATCAACGTCATCCCGGGGCTGGCGATCGCCATTCTGCTGCCAATGCTCGGCAAGCTGGACGAAGCCGAGCCGTCGATGCTCAAGCGCATCGACTGGACCCACGTCGGCTCACTGGCGCTGTTTCTCGGCGCCTTCCAGTACATGCTCGAGGAAGGCCCCCGGCATGAATGGTTCACCGACGTCAGCGTCTCGACCGCCGCCTGGCTGTCGTTCGTCGGGGCGGTGGTCTTCTTCGAGCGATCGTTCTTCTCGCCCAATCCGGTGCTGCGGCTGTCGCCTTTTCGCCGGCCGACTTTCGCCATGGCCTGCGCCCTGAACCTGGTGATCGGCTTCGGACTCTACGGCGCGACCTATCTGACGCCGGTCTTCCTCGGCCGGATCGAGGGCTATTCCAGCCTGCAGATCGGCGTGACGGTGTTCGTCACGGGGATCTTCATGTTCCTGGGCGCGCCGATCGCCGCGCGACTGTCGACGATCGTTGACCAGCGCATCGTCATCGCCGTCGGCTTCAGCCTGTTCGCCACCGGCCTGTGGATGATGAGCCAGATCACGGCCGACTGGGGCTTCTGGAACTTCTTCCTGCCGCAGGGCGTCCGCGGCTTCGCGACGTTGCTATGCATCGTGCCGTCGGTCGGCATGGCGCTGAATGGCGTGGCCCCGACCGAACTGCGCTACGCGTCCGGCCTTTTCAACCTGTCGCGCAACATGGGCGGCGCGGTCGGCATCGCCGTGACCACGACCTGGCTGGGAGACTTCGCCCGCCTGCACGCCCTGCGGCTGACAGAGGGCATGTCGGCCTCGCCCGAGCGGTCTGCGGAGGTTTTCGCCCAGCTGGGCCGGATGTTCTCGGCGACCACCTCCGACGCCGCGCACGCCGTGGCGCTCGTGCAGGGCGAGGTGGCGCGCGTGATCGGCCGCGAGGCCCTGACGCTGGCCTTCAATGACGTCTACCGCCTGATGGCCTGCCTGTTCCTCGTCGGCCTCCTGCTGGTGCCGTTCGCGAAGGCGGAGCCCGTCGGTCCTGCGTCGCCGGACGCCCACTAGGCTATTGGGTGACGATGGCCCGCTTCATCGGGGCGAGCTTGGCCAGGAAGCGATTCTGGACCCCGAACGGGATCCCTTCCTTGTCCATCGCCAGCTGCAGATGCTCGACGGAGGCGTTCATTTCCGACCCGCCGACGCCGATGTCGTGGTGCGCCGAGAGCATGTCGCGACCCGTGTAGCGACAGGGGCCGCCGAGCAGGTAGCAGAACTGCTCGGACAGCACCCGCTGCAGCCGAACCCGGTCGAACGGCTTGAAGATCGGCGCCGTGCGCGGATCGCTGAACGCATGGTCCAGGAAGGTCGAGACGATGCGATTGACCCCGTCATGGCCATGGAACGCCTTGAACATGGCGTCGTCGGCGAAGGGTTGGGCGCCCGCGTTCGTGTCGGCGACGGTGTAGGGATCGCGCGGCTCCTCGCCCGGCATGGCCCAAGCGTCCTGGGCCAGCGCCGGCCGGCCGGCGAACAGGATCGCGACCACGGCCGCGCTGAACAGAAGTGACGTCCTGGTCATCAGAACCCCGCCTGCAGGGAGATGTAGAGGCCGCGCTGGTCGCGGAAGGTGGCGATGTCGCCCAGATCGACCCAGGCGGCGGTGACGGAGAGGTTCTTGTTCACGGCCCAGGCCGCGAACAGGTCGACCCAGTCGTCCTCCTTCGCGAAGGCCAGATTCGACGGCTTGGAGCGGTACTCCGCCCCCAGGGCCAGGCGTTTGGTCGCCAGCCATGCGACCGAGCCCTCGAACCGGGCGCTGTAGTCACCGCCGTTCGGGCCGCCGAAGCCGAGCAGGCCGGTCTGGTTGGCCTTCGTCATCCGCACCGTGCCGTTGAGCAGCAGGCTGCGGTCGAGCAGCAGCTTGGTCGCGGCGACGTAGTAGTCCGTACCCGTGTCGTCCTCGCCCCCGACGGCGGCGATGATCGCGCCGCGGTCGTTGCGCTTGTACTGTGCGCCGACGGCGATCTGCGGCAACAGGCGGTCCTGGTCGTAGATGGCGTCGCCGACGACCACGACCTTCACGCCCCAGATGTCCTGGTTGAAGGTGTAGCCCTTGCCCAGACCCAGCGCGACGCCGGCCTCCTGGGTGTCAAAGGTCTGGTGGGCGTAGGACAGCTCGACCCGGTCATACAGCCCGACGGCCGCGCCCCAGGTGCGCAGCTCGAAGTCAGGGAGGGTGACCAGGGTCCCGTGGACGTTGCCGCCGATCTCCCCTTCGGCGCCATAGCCGGTGGTCGTGGCCCAGGTGGACAGGCCGCCGCCGCCTGATCCCTCGACCGTGCTGACGCCGCCGGTCAGCAACAGCTTGCCGCCTGTCTGGATCGCCTCGGCCGCGGCCGGCGCGGCGGTCGCCAGCACCAGAAGCGTCGCCGCAACAACAGGTTTCATGCCTCACCCCCCAAGCGTGAAGAGACGCGGACCGCGTCGTGATCGATCGGTGAACGACAAGGGTTAACGGGAAATTGGCAGAAAACACTGCCGGTTGAGCGAGGGAAAAAGACTACTCCCCAACCTGGGGATTCGAGGTCCGGTACGGTTTACCCAAGCTTCATGCGCAGCCGTCAGTTTGGGACCATGCGACTGCTTCTGCTCATCTTTTCGGTCCTGCTCACGCCGATCCCGGCCCTGGCCGGCGATCTGGTGATGACGATCCGCGACAGCGCCGGAAGGCCCGTGCCGAACGCCGTCGTCATGGTGCGGCCGGTGTCAGGCGTCCCCGCCGGCCCGATTCGCTTCCCATGGGCCTACGCGGTCGCGCAGCAGGACATCCAGTTCGCCCCGTTCGTTCTGGTCGTGCCCGTCGGGGCGACCGTCGGCTTTCCCAACCGGGACAAGGTCCGACACCACGTCTATTCCTTCTCGGCGGGCAACAAGTTCGAACTGAAGCTGTTCGGCAAGGACGAGAGCCGCAGCGTGGTGTTCAAGGCAGTCGGCGTGGCCGCCATCGGCTGCAACATTCACGACCAGATGGTCGGCTTCATCCGCGTGGTCGACACACCCTGGGCGGTCCGGACCGGGGCGGACGGCGTCGCCACCCTTCGCGGCATACCCGCCGGCGGCGCCACGGTGACGATCTGGCACCCCTACCTGCGCGCGTCAAAGGGCGAGGTGGTCCGCAAGTCGGTGTTCGGCGCTGCCGGGGTGCTGTCTGAATCGGTCGCCGTCGACCTGCGCATGCCGACCATGCCCGGCATGGCGGGGATGGCCCACTAGCCATGTTTACCAGCCTCCGTTCCCGCCTGACCGTCCTCTACGCCGGCCTCTTCGGCGTGGCGCTGCTGGTCACCGCGATCGCCGTCTACGCCTCGGTCAGCGCCAATGCCCGCGTGCAGGTCGAGCGGCAACTGGCCTCCGGCGGGGCGGTGTTTGACCGGGTCTGGGCCCTCAAGGCCAGCCAGCTCAACGACAGCGCCACGGTGCTTTCCCGCGATTTCGGCTTCCGCGCGGCGGTCGCCACCAACGATGCGCCGACCGTCGAATCTGCGCTGGAGAATCTGCGGGGCCGACTGAAGATCGACCGGGCCCTTCTGGTCGGGGTCGACGGAACCGTCACCGGCGCGAGCGGCCTGACGGACGAGGCCGCCGGCGATCTCTGGTACGCCCTCGATGGCGGCGCGACGTCGGGCGTTCTGACGATTGCCGGAAAACCCTATCAGGCGGTCGCCGCTCCGGTCCTTTCGCCGCAACTGACCGGCTGGGTGATCTTCGCCGAGCGGCTGGACCAGCCGGAACTGACCGCGCTGGAAAAGCTGTCGTCCATTCCGCTGAACGCCGCCGTGTTGATCCATGAAGGCAAGGCCGGCTGGGGCGGGCCGGGGGCCGCCGTCCGCGACCGGGCTCCGCTTTCGGCGCTGGTCGACAGCGCCCTGACCACCCACTCGACGCGACCGCACGTCTTCAGGGGGCCGTCGGGCCAGGCCGTCGCTCTGGTCAAACCACTGGCGACCTTCGGCAAGGAACGGGCCGTGCTGGTGCTGCGCTACCCGCTGGCGCTGGCGCTCGCCCCCTATCGCAGCCTGATGCTGGTGCTGGCGCTGACGGGCCTTGCCGGCATGGCCGTACTGGCCGCCGGCAGCTGGTTGCTGGCCCGGTCGATCACCCGGCCCGTGTCCGCCCTGGACGCGGCAGCCCATCGCCTTCAGCGCGGCGAGGACGCCAGCGTCGAGATCCAGACCGCCGATGAAATCGGCCGCCTTGCCGCGAGCTTCAACGCCATGGCCGCGGGGATTCGGGACCGCGAAGGCCGCATTACGCGGATGGCTTTGACCGACCAGGAAACCGACCTGCCGAACCGGCTGGCGCTGGAACAGGCGCTAGCGGGGACTGCTGACACGGACCTGTGGGTCGCCGTGATGGCCGTTGACCGCTTCCCGCAGGTGCGCGCCGCGGTCGGGTATCAGCTGGCCGGGGATATTCTGCGTGAACTGGGGACGCGCGCCGTCGCGTTGAGACCCGGCACGATCTGCGCCCGGATTTCGAGCGAACGGCTGGCGTTGCTGTTCTCGGCGTCCGACAGCGACACGGCGATCCGCGATTTCGGGGCCCTCCTGGAGAGCCTTGCGCAGCCGGTCCAGGCTGGCGGCGTGACCATCGATATCGGCCTGACGGGTGGTCTCGCCCCGGTGCTGGACACGCACCCCGCCCCGCCGGTCGAGCGCGCCAGCTCGGCGCTCGACCAGGCCCGGGCCGGCCAACGGCGGAGCGCGGTGTTCGACGCTGACGCCTACGGCGATCCGGCTTCGAAACTGTCGCTGATGAGCGAGATGCTCGATGCGCTCGAGGACGGCTCGATCAGCCTGCACTACCAGCCCAAGCACGATATCCGGGCAGGCGCCGTCACAGCCGCGGAAGCCCTGATCCGCTGGACCCATCCCGAACGCGGCTTCGTCCGACCGGACCTGTTCGTGGAACTGGCCGAGGAGACGGGCCACATCCGGGCCATGACCCGCTGGACGCTGAAGCGGGCGATCCTTGACCAGGCCGCGTTGCGGGCCGCCGGTCGCGACCTGATGATCTCGGTGAATCTCTCAGGCCGTCTCGTGGCGGATCCTGAATTCGCCGACGAAATCATCGACATGGTCTCGGGTGCTAACTGTCGTCTTTGCCTGGAAATCACCGAGACGGCGGTCATCGGTAACCCGACCCTGGCGCTGCAGATCATCGACCGCTACCGCGCGGCCGGTCTTTCGGTGTCGATCGACGACTACGG
Source organism: uncultured Caulobacter sp. (assembly GCA_964541915.1). Lineage (GTDB taxonomy): Bacteria > Pseudomonadota > Alphaproteobacteria > Caulobacterales > Caulobacteraceae > Caulobacter. The sequence continues at coordinate 82,302 of CAZISF010000001.1, read as the reverse complement.
CTCCGGCCTGTCGTCGCTGGCCTATCTCAAACAGATTCACGCCGATGAGCTGAAGATCGACAAGGCCTTCGTGCTGAGCCTCGGCGCCAGCGCCCGCGACGCCCTGCTGGTCAAGTCGACCATCGACCTCGCCCACAGCCTGGGCCTGAAGATCGTCGCCGAAGGCGTGGAGACCGCGGAAGCCCTGGCGATCCTGTCGGCCATGGGTTGCGACCTGGCGCAGGGCTATTTCATCGCCCGCCCGATGCCGCTCGGCCAACTGCAGTCCTTCCTGGCCGAACAGGCCCCGCCGGCCCGGAGCCGGAGCCGCCGCCGGGCCTAGGCCGGCGCAGAGCCCGGATCCACGACCTCCATCTCATCGCCGGGGCGATGCAGCACGGCCGCCGCGCCGAGGTCGCCGGTGACGTTTCCGATGGTGCGGAAGATGTCAGGCACAACCTCGACCGCCAGCAGGATCGGCAGCAGGTCGATCGGCACGCCCAGCGCCAGGCAGATCGGCGCTACGCTGGCGAAGAACGAGATCTGGCCTGGCAGTCCCACCGAGCCGACGCTGATGGCGAACGACACGGCGATCGCCGCCAGCATCTGCGGCAGGCCCGGATGGATGCCATAGACGTGCGCCACGAAGTAGCAGACCGCCAGATTGGCCACCGGGCTGGTCAGGCGGAACACCGCGACCGCCAGCGGCAGGACCAGGCCACTGACCCGCGGGGGAATGCGCAGGTCGTCCTGCGCCCGCTCCAGCATCGCCGGCAGGCAGGCGAGCGAGGACTGGGTGCTGAAGGCCAGCACCTGCACCGGCGCCACGGCCCGGGCGAAGGCGCCCAGCGACACCGACCGGCTGAAGGCCACGGCGATGTAGGGGACGATGGCGATGCCGGCCGTGACCAGGGAGACGACCGCGACGTACTGCGCCAAAGCCCCGGCGGCCCCGAGTCCGGCGCGCAGCCCTACCCCGAGCGACAGGGCGAAGACGCCGAGCGGCGCGGCCCACAACACCCAGCGCACGATGATGATCATCGTCTCCGCCACAGCGCTGAAGACGGTGATCAGGGCGACCTTGCGGTCGACCGGCAGGCGGGTAGCCGCGAAGCCGAAGAACACGCCGAACACCACCAGCGGCAGGATGGCGTCCTCGGCGGCGGCCTTGATCGGGTTGGAAGGCGCGATGGACTTGAGCCAGTCGGCCAGTCCCGGGGCGACCACCTTGGCGAGATCAGCGCCGCCGGCGCCCGCCCGCAGGGCCGCCGCCCCGGCCGGGTCGACCGGCCACAACGCCAGCAGTCCCTGGGTGGCGAAGGTGCTGTAGACAGCGGCGATCACCAGCAGGATGGAGAACAGCGCGATGGCCCGGGCCGCGAGCCGGCCTGTCGCCGCCGCGTCCGCGACCGACGCGATGCCGGTGACCAGCAGGCAGAACACCAGCGGCACGATGGTCATGCGCAACAGGTTGAGCCACAGCCCGCCGATCGCTTCCACGGCGCCGGCGGCGCCGGTCAGGGTCGCGTTTCCAAGCGCGTTGCAGGCGGCGCCGGCGACGAGGCCGAGCACCAGAGCGATCAGGACGCGCCCGGCCAGGGATCTGAACATCGCGATTCTCCGACAGCGGCCCTGCCTGATCCTAGATCAGGGATCGGGGTTTGGAAGAGCGCGCGACCGGATTGCGGTCCGGGCCACGTCAGCCCTAGTCTCGTCCCATGCAAACACCGCCCGTCCTGCCCCGCCCGGCCCTGCTCGACGCGCTCGTCACCGGCCGGACCATCGACCTCGAAAAAGCCGACCTGCTGAAACACGGCCTCGACCTGTGGCGCGCCATAGGATCGAAGGAGGACCTGTGGCCCGGTATCCCGTCGGGTTCCTTCAGCGACCAGGGCGCCTTCTTCGACTGGCTGGCCGACCGGGTCGACCGACCGGAGCAACGGGCCTTCGCGATCATCGACAAGACCGACGGGGCGCGCGAGGCCGCCGGGCTGTTCTTCCTGCTGCAGGTCAAGCCGGACATGGGGACGACCGAGATCGGCCTGGTCTACGGACCCTCCCTGAGCCGCACGATCGCCGGCACCGAGGCGGTCTACCGACTTGTCGACTACGTGCTGGGGGCGAACGGCTACCGCCGGCTCGAATGGCGCTGTGGTCCGGACAATCCCGCCTCGATGCGGGCCGCCTCGCGCTACGGCTTCACCTACGAGGGCACGCTGCGCCAGACCTACTGGCTGAAGGGCCACAACTGGGACACCCGGGTCTACGCCATCCTCGACAGCGAATGGCCGGCGATCGCGGCGCGGTTCAGGGCCTGGCTGGCGCCGGAGAACTTTGATGAAGCTGGCCGCCAGAAGCAGGCGCTTGGCGAGATCAACTGAAGGCGGCGAACAGCGCGGCCACCTCTTCCCAGTGACCCAGGACACGCTGCGCGCCAGCCGCGGCGAGCCGGTCGGCGGAGGCGTCGTCCATATGGCCGCCACCGGAAAAGCCCCAGACGGTCATGCCCGCCGCCCGCGCCGAGGTCACGCCATTGACGCTGTCCTCGATCGCAAGGCACCGCTCCGGCGCGACGCCGAGCGCCGAGGCGGCATGAAGGAAGATGTCGGGAAACGGCTTGGCGCGGGCCACAAGGTCGGCGGAGTAGACATGGGGGTCGAAGGCCGGGAGCAGTCCGGTCAGTCGGAGGTTTTCGCGGAGGTGGGCCGCGCCCGATGAACTGGCCACGGCCTTTGGCAGGGTCAGTCTCGACACCGCGGCGGCGCAGCCCTCGACCTCGGTGAGACGGCCTGCGGAAGCGGCCCAGCGCGGGGCCCGGGCATGGCGCAGGGCGTCCTCCGGCAGCGGCCGGCCGGTGCGCTCACGGCAGTCGGCATCAAGCGCCGCGTGATAGGCCGCGTCGTTCAGACCCATGAAGCGATGCAGATAGTCGGCCGGCGCGTAGACAAGCCCGCAGTCGGCCAGAAGGTCGATTTCGATCTCGAGGCTAAGGATCTCGGAGTCGATCAGAACTCCGTCACAGTCGAAGATCACGGCGGCGGGCGTTTGCATGCCTGCGCATAACAAAAGGGCCTCCCGGATCGGAAGGCCTTTGTCAGTTAACTCTGGTTGCGGTCTGTGATCCGCTGTGTTCCGCCGGGCCGGCTACGGGGGAGGAGTCAGGCCCGACGGAACGGCGCGGCGGCGATCACAGGCTGACGACGCTGACGTTCACGGCGGCGATGATGAGGAACAGCGGCAGGGCGGCGAGCGCGAGGCTGGCGACGTTGCTGAAGTTGTGCGTGGCTTTGGTCATGTCTTTATCCCCTTGGGTCTGGTTGGCTGCGGAAGTCCGCGTCCGGTGTTCAGGGGTATAGGCAAGTGTTCGCGGCAACACCCGTTAAGTGTGCGTCATGACTTCGATTTAAGCTTGTGACGGCCTTGTAAGATAATTACGCCGCCGTAATGATCTCAAATCCCCTCAGGCCTTGGATTCCGTCGGCGTCACCAGGAAGTGCCCGCGCAGGGCCGCGATCGGGGCGGCGCGCTGGTCCTGCCAGGCCTCGACGTGGACGTTGGCGATGCGCCGGCCGACCTTCTTGATCTCGGCCCGGGCGTAGGTCGTCAAAGGCCGGCCCGAGCGGAGGTATTCGATCGAGACGTCGATGACGCGCGGCTGGCGGGCCTGGCCTTCCTTGACCAGCAGCTGGGCAAGCGCCGTCATTTCCATGAAGGCTCCCAGCACGCCGCCATGGATCGCCGGCAGGGTCGGGTTGCCGATCAGGTGCTGGCCGAACGGCAGGATGGCGGTCATCTCGTCGCCGGCCAGCTCGATGCGCAGACCAAGAAAGCGGGCGTACGGGATGCGCGCCAGCATGGCGTCGACGGATTCAGCGGGATCGCTCATTTGGCCTTCCCGCTCTTGAGGTTGGCGCCGAAGCCGCGGCCGCCGCTGGAATCCAGCATGAAGGCCGCCTGGGCCGCCGCGACCGGGTCGGCGGGATCGACGTCATAGGCCACCGCCCTGACGAAGGCGACCGAGCGGGTCACCTTGTAGCAGTGGGCCCTGGCGAAGATGTCCTTCCCCGGCTCGGCGGGGCGCATGTAGTCGATCCGCAAGTCCAGGGTGGCGATGGTCTTGAACTCGGTCAGGCCCGTATGCACCGCCTGGCCGCAGGCGTGGTCCAGCAGGGCTGTCACGACACCGCCGGCGATCACGCCGGTGTCGGGGTCGCCGATCAGCTTCTCGTCATAGGGCACCCGCAGCGTCGCGCCGTCGGCGTCGAGCGAGACGGTCTCCATCTTCAGCGCGATCGCGTGCGGGCTGCCCTGGTTCATGGCGTTGACGAAGGTGCGCATGGCGTCGAGGTGATCACTCATGAATCCGGTTTAGACGCCGCGACGCCCCTTATCCAGATGCTCCGGGGCAGGGTCGGCCCCACCAGACTCCGGAAAGTCCGGGGACGGTGCAAATCCGATGTCGATCCCGGGAAAAGCCACCTGTGGCGGCGTTGCACCGCGCCTTGCGCAACCCCGCCGATTCCACATTCCGGGTAACGACGTTCTGTTGTCGTGCGGCTTCAGGGGAATAGGGTTGCCGGCGAGTTGGGGTGGCGTAGCCGACACGTTCGGCGCGTCTGATTGACAGGCAGTTTCAGCATCGATCCACCGCGGATCCGTCTTCCGGGTCAGGGGTGCTCGTCTGTCTGGAGCGTCGAAAGGGCGAGGCGTCGACCGACGCCGCACAAGCATGAGGATACCAATGAAGAGAATGTTTTTTGCCTCCACGGCCTTGATCCTGGCGTCGGCTCCGTTCGCGGCGCACGCCCAGGACTGGACGGTAGACGGCACGATCGGCGCGTCGCTAGGCACGACCAGCAACGTGCTGGCCTCCGCCACGGCTGAACAAAGCGACACGGTCTATGGCGCCACCGGCAAGGCCACCGCGACGACCAAGAGCGACGGCGGCAGCTTCTCGGTCTTCGGCAGCTTCGACCTGACGCACTATGCCGATACGTCCGATGAAAACGTCAACGACTACGCGTTTGGCGCAAACGGTGACATCAAGTTCGACGGTGGCAAGGTCTTCGCCGGCGCCAGCCACGCCCTAACCACGGAAGACCGCCGCAAGGTCACCTCGCGCCGCGACACGAAAAGGCCGACTGAAAGCGCCGTCGACAGCTTCGACGCCGGTTTCGAAACGACCATCGGCGGCATGGGCTTCTCCGCCCGCGCCGACTATGTGACCCGTGACTTCGAGGACGCGCGCCGTCGCATCACCAACGCGGTCGTCGATCAGGATTTCCGCGACCGCGGCACCTGGACCGAAACCCTTCGCCTGACCGGCTCGCCCGAGGCGGATGTGTCCTGGTTCGCCCAGGTCGCCTTCACGCAGATCGACTACGATCTGAAACCGCCGGCCGCGTTGCACAACCGCGATTCCGACGGCTACACGGCCAGCGTCGGCGCCACCTACAACATGACCGACAGCCTTACCGGCGAAATCAGCGTCGGCTGGGCGGGACGTTCGTTCGATGAGCCGGCCTTCGACGACTATTCGGACATCGTCGTCGACGCCAGCCTGGTCTGGACGCCGCAAAGCGAAACCACGGTCAAGCTGAGCGCCGCCCGCGGCTTCGAGGAAACGACAGTCGCCTTCTCGCCGGGCTACACGGCCACGGCCGTCGGCGTGGGGGTCGTCCACAGCTACTCGCCCGACTTCAAGGTCGGGGCCTATGTCGAAGAGGAGTGGGACGACCACGAGAACCGCGACCGCAAGGACACCACCGGTTCCGCCGGCGTCTCCGCGGCGTGGAGGGTCGCTCCGAACGCCGAAATCCAGGCGGCCTACGACTTCTCGACCCAGGACTCCTCGGGCATCCACCAGATCCCGGGTTATGACGACGGCCGCTTCACGGTCGGCTTCAAGGTCGGCTTCTAGTCCGGCTTCCAGGGATCGCCCTCCGGGGCGATCCCGAAATCATCGCCGGGCGCGGGGGCGCCACCCCGCAGACCGCGCCCGGCGATGGATTTCTTGTTTGACGCGCCAGGGCTGGCGCGCCCTTCCGCCTCGTGATTTCCTCGCCTCTCCGGGCCGCGACATCGCGCGGCGATGCTGATCGGCCGGTCATGAGCAGGAAGGCGCCTCGCAACTACCGCACGCTCAGCGCCGGCGAGATCGTCAAGACCGTCAACCGGCTCGCCGACCGCATCACCGAACGGTTTCCGGACTCCGGACTGGCCGGCGCGGCCGCCCAGCTTGTCGACATCTCAGGCGACACGGCTCGCCGGGCGCACGCCCTGTCCCGCCCCTACCTGCTCCTGCGGACGCTGGTCCTGCTGGTCGCCGTCGGCGGCGTATCCCTGCTGACGCTGATCTTCAAGACCGTCGACTGGACCGGCATCCTTGGCCGGACGAATGATCTGGCCCTGACCCAGACCCTCGAGTCGACCGTCAACCTGATCATCCTGATGGCGGCCGGCCTGTGGTTCCTGCTGACGCTGGAGGAGCGCTGGAAACGCGCCCGCACCCAGACGGCCCTGCACGAGCTCCGGTCCTTCGCCCATGTCGTCGACATGCATCAGCTGACCAAGGACCCCACGGTCCTGCTGGGCGGCGGTGCCGCGACGCCGTCCTCACCCGAGCGGCGGATGAGCCGGTTCGAGCTGACGCGCTATCTGGAGTACTGCGCCGAAATGCTCGCCCTGACCGGCAAGCTGTCAGCGCTCTATGCCGGCGAAAGCCACGACCATGTCGTGATCGCCGCCGCCAGCGACGTGGAGAACCTCTGCACCGACCTGGGCCGCAAGATCTGGCAGAAGATCACCATCCTGGGCGAACTGGCCGAGCATTGACGGCGGAGCCGTCCGCCGCCGCGGGCGTCAGCCGTTGAAGCCCTTCACAGCGTCGATGATCTGCGTCTGCGTGGCCTCATCCATGTAGGGGTGCATCGGCAGGGCCAGGACCTTTTCGGCCAAGGCCTCGGTGACCGGCAGGCCGCCGGCGCCCTGCGGGAAGTGCGCATAGGGCTCCTGCACATGCATCGGCACGGGGTAGTAGACCGCCGTCGGCACGCCCTGGGTCTTCAGGTGGGAGGCCAGGCCGTCGCGGTTCTCGTGTTCGATGACGTATTGGGCCCAGACCGACTGGCCGCCGTCGATGACCTTTGGGGTCGACAGGACCGAGCCCTTGAGGCCCTCGGCATAACGATCAGCCACGATCTGTCGCATCGCGATTTCGTCGGCGAAGATGGCCAGCTTCTCGATCAGGATCGCGGCCTGGATCGAGTCGAGGCGCGAATTCATGCCGATGCGGGCATTCAGGTATTTCGGATCGTGGTCAAAGACCCGGCCATTCAGATCCTGGGCGACCGCCTTGCCGTGCACCCGGTAACTGTCCATCAGGTCCCAGAGGGCCTTGTCCTTCAGCAGCACCGCGCCGCCATCGCCGTAACAGCCGAGCGGCTTGGCCGGAAAGAAGCTGGTGGTGGCCACGTCGGCCCAGTGGATCGGGTGGCGCCCGTTCAGGGTGCAGCCGAAGCCCTGGGCGCTATCGCTGATCAGCTTCAGGCCGTGACGGTCGCAGACGGCGCGCAGGGCCGGGTAGTCGGCCGGCTGGCCGAACAGGTCGACGGCGATCACCACGGCGGGCTTTAGCCTGCCCTCGGCCTTGATGGATTCGATGGCGGCTTCGAGCTTGACCGGGTCGAGGTTGAAGGTGTCGGGCAGCACGTCGACGAACACCGGCGTCGCCTCGACCCACGGCACGACTTCCGGCGTCGCGGTGAAGGTGAAGGATGGGCAGAAGACCGCGTCGCCCTTGCCGATGCCCCAGGCCATCAGCGGCAGGGCGATAGCGTCCGTCCCATTGGCGCAGCTGAGCGACAGCGGCGCGTCGCCGAAGGCCGCCAGCTCGGCTTCAAACTGACGGACCTCGGGGCCCATGACATAGCCGCCATGGTCGAGGACTTTTGCGATGGCGGCGTCGAGGCGGCCGCGAATGCGCCGCTGCTGGGCGGCGAGGTCGATGAAGGCGATGCTCATGGGCGGCTCATAGCGCTGGGCGGGCCCCGATTCGACACAAACCCTGTAACCGGTTGTTGCGTCCTGTCCGCCCGGCCGATCAGCCTGCCAGCGCCTGGGAGAGATCGGCCAGCAGGTCGTCGCAATCCTCGATGCCCACCGAAAGCCGGATCAGGGTGTCGGAGATGCCGATCGCCGCCCTTTGCTCCGGCGGGATCGACGCATGGGTCATGATCGCCGGATGCTCGATCAGGCTTTCCACCCCGCCAAGGGACTCGGCCAGGGTGAACAGCTGCGTGCGTTCGAGCACGCGCCTGGCGCGGGCCAGATCGCCGGCGATCTCCACCGAGATGATGCCGCCGAAGCCGTTCATCTGACGCTTCGCCAGCGCGTGCTGGGGGTGGCTCTCCAGGCCGGGATAGATGACCCGGATCACGTCCTCGCGGGCCTCCAGCCATCGTGCGATGCGCAGGGCGCTCTGGCAGTGACGCTCCATCCGCAGGGAAAGGGTCTTCAGGCCGCGAAGCGCAAGGAAGCTGTCGAACGGTCCGGACACAGCGCCGACGGCGTTCTGCAGGAACCGCATCTGCTCCTCGAGCGCCTGGTTCTCACCCACCGCCACGACACCGCCGACCATGTCGGAGTGGCCGTTGAGGTACTTGGTGGTCGAATGCAGCACCAGGTCGAAGCCGTGTTCAAGTGGCCGCTGCACGTAGGGGCTGGCGAAGGTGTTGTCGGCGACGCTGATCAGGCCGTGCGTCTTCGCGACAGCCGCGGCCGCGGCGAGGTCGACCAGCCGCAAGGTCGGATTGGTCGGAGTCTCGACCCAGATCATCTTCGTCTCGGGACGGATGGCCGCTTCGATGGCGCCCGGATCGGTCATGTCGACGAAGCTGAAGGTCAGGCCGGCCGAGCGCGTCCGCACCCGCTGCATGAGCCGGTAGCTGCCGCCGTAGAGGTCGTCGGAGGCGATGACGTGCGCGCCGCTGTCGAGCAGCTCAAGGGTTGTCGACGCGGCGGCCAGACCCGAGGCGAAGGCGAAGGCCGCGACGCCGCTTTCAAGGTTCGCCACGCAACGTTCGAAGGCGAACCGGGTCGGGTTCTGGCTGCGGGCGTATTCAAAGCCCTTGTGCACGCCCGGGCTCTCCTGGGCGTAGGTCGAGGTGGCGTAGATCGGCACCATCACGGCGCCGGTCGTCGGGTCATGGGCCTGGCCGCCGTGGATCGTGCGGGTGGCGAAGGCGAGGCGGTTCTTTCCGTCTGTCATATCAGAGCCCGTCTTGGTCGGGCTTGTCCCGACCACCCATGAACGCGGGACTGGCCGGAAGAAGCGGTGTGCATGGGTCGTCGGAACGTGTCCGACGATGACGAAGATAGGGAGTGCTACGCCGTGCGTCGCAGGTGGTTGATAAGATCCACGCGGGTGATCAGGCCCACGAGCCTGTCGCCGTCCATCACCACCGCCACCTCGTCGCGATCGAACAGCGGCTTGAGCTCGTCCAGCGACTGATGAACCTGCAGGGTGTTGACGTCCCGGGTCATGGCGACGGCGACCTTGGCGCCGAACCGGTCGGCCCGGCCTTCGCGTCCGCCGACAGCGGCGAGCACGTCGCTCTCGTCGAGAATGCCGACCAGTTTGCCATGGTCCATCACCGGCAGCTGGCTGATGTCGGCGGCCCGCATGCGGTTGTAGGCCGTCAGCAGGCTGTCGTCGGGGCCCGTCGCGATCACGCCGCCCTCGGAGAAGTCGCGGGCGATCAGGTCGCGCAGGTCGCCGTACTTCGGCCGGTCCTCGAAGCCGTGGGCGGCGACCCACATGTCGTTGAACATCTTGGTCAGGTACTTGCCGCCGGTATCGCAAACCAGGCTGACAACCCGCTGCGGCGTTGTCTGTTCGCGGCAATAGCGCAGGGCGGCGGCGAACAGCGTGCCTGACGAGGAGCCGGCGAGGATCCCCTCCTTTTCGAGCAACATCCGGGCGCTCTCGACGCTTTCGCGGTCGGAGATGGCATAGGCCTTGGAGACCAGATCCATCTGGGCGTTGTCCGGAATGAAGTCTTCGCCGATACCCTCGACGATCCAGCTGCCGGCTTCGCCGTAGGTTCCTGTGTTGACGTAGTCGTAGAGGATCGAGCCGACCGGATCGGCGAGGATCATTTTCGTCTTCGGCGAGTGGGCTTTGAAATAGCGGCCCAGCCCGGTCAATGTACCGCCCGAGCCGACGCCGACCACCACAGCGTCCAGGTCGCCGCCCATCTGGGTGAGGATTTCCGGGCCGGTGGTGGTTTCGTGGGCCAGCGGATTGGCCGGGTTCTCGAACTGGTTGACGAAGAAGGCGCCGGTCGACTGGGCGATCGTCTGCGCCATGTCCTGGTAATAATCCGGGTGCCCCTTGCCCACGTCCGAGCGGGTGATGCGCACATCCACGCCCATGGCCCTCAGATGCAGGATCTTTTCCCGCGCCATCTTGTCCGGGACCACGAGGATCAGCTTGTAGCCCTTGACGCTGGCGACCTGCGCCAGGCCAAGGCCGGTGTTGCCGGCCGTGGCCTCGACGATGGTTCCGCCGGGCCTGAGCCGGCCATCGGCCTCGGCGGCCTCGATCATCGCGCGCGCGATTCGGTCCTTGATCGAACCGCCGGGGTTCTGGTTTTCCAGCTTGAGGAATAGCCGGCACAGGCCGGTGTCGATGTGCGTCACCTCGACCATCGGCGTGTCGCCGATCAGGTCCAGGGCCGATTTCGCCATCGCGGGAAGGGTCATGAATCGCTGCCGTAAGGGAATGGATGACCCCGCCATAGCCCGGATCGGGGCATGACGAAAGCGCAAGGCGGGGCTAGCGCGAAATGCCCGTGCCCGTCAGGCGATCCAGCTCGGCGGCCACCAACGCCTCCAGGTCCTGGCCTTCGAAGAACACGCCGCGCACGCCGGCCCGGCGCGCGGCTTCCATGTCGGAGGGCTTGTCCCCGATCATGAAGGCGTCCGCCGGCGCGACCCCGAAGTCGGCCAGGGCCCGCAAAAGCATGCCGGGATTGGGCTTGCGATCGGGGTGATCGGCGACGCGGTATCGGTCCTCCGCGGCGTCCTCGTGATGCGGCGCGAAATAGATGGCGTCGATCCGCGCGCCCTCAGCCGCCAGTTGCCGCAGCATCTCGGCGTGGAACGCTTCCATGTCGGCTTCGGCGTAGTACCCGCGACCGATGCCCGACTGATTGGTGGCGATGACAGCGATCGCGCCGGCGTCGTTGGCCCGCTTTACCGCAGCCTTGGCGCCCGGAACCCATTCGAGCTCTTCGGGTTTGAACGCATAGCCGTGGTCGACATTCAGCACGCCGTCGCGATCGAAGATCACCATGTACATGCGACGAGCGTTCATGTTGTCGGTATTATCCCAACCGCTCATCCCGGCGAAGGCCGGGACCCAGGCTTTTTTCCTGACAGAGCGATGCCGAACGCTAAAACACCTGGGTCCCGGCATTGGCGCTGCGCACCGCACTTCGTGTCGCCGGGATGAGCGGAGACAAAATTGGCCCCCGACAGCGTCCTCGCCCTCAATGAAAGTCTGAAACGCTGGCTGTTCGATCATGCCCTGCCCCTCTGGTGGGAAACGGGGTTCGACAGGAACAAGGGCGGCTGTTTCGAGAAGATCGGCCAGGACGGCAAGGCCATCGAGGGACCTCGCAGGGCCCGCGTGGCGGCCCGGCAAGCCTGGGTCTACGCCGAAGCCGGCAAGCTCGGCTGGACAGGCCCGTGGCGCGAGGCCCGCGACCATGCGCTGGAGGCGCTGACCACCACATTCGCCCGCGACGACGGCCTGTTCCGCATCCTGGCCGCGCCGGACGGGACGCCGCTGGACGAGACGCCCAACCCCTATGAACAGGCCTTCGCCCTCCTGGCGCTGAGCAGCGCCGGCCGCGAACTCGAGGCGATCCGCACGCGCGAGGTGATGCTGCAGACAATGGTCCGCGCCGACGGCGGCGTGTTCGATGACGGCTGCCTGCGGGCCAACCCGATGATGCACCTGTTCGAGGCCGTTCAGGCCTGGGCGGCGGTCGGGTTCGATCCCGGCTGGAGCCGTTTGGCGGACGCCATCGCCAACAGCGCCCGCGACCGCATGATCGACCGTGGCGACGGCTTCCTCGGCGAGTTGTTCGATGGAGACTGGCGTCTGCTTCCCGAGGCCGATGTCGAGCCGAGCCATCAGTTCGAATGGGGCTGGCTGCTGCTGGCCCATACCGGCGGCCACTGCCTGCAGGCCCGGCGCCTGATCGAGATCGGCGAGACCCTCGGCATCGAACAGGGCGTGGCCATCTTCAGCCTGGATCAGACCCTCGCCCCCCGGGACCGCTCGGCGCGTCTTTGGTCGCAGACAGAACGGCTGCATGCCCACGCCGTTACAGGAAACTGGGACGGCGTCCTGAAGGGCGCCGCCGGCCTTCAGCGCTATCTCGACGTCCCCGTTCCCGGCCTGTGGCGTGACCGGCTGCTGCCGGACGGCGCCTTTGTCGACGAGCCCGCTCCCGGGAGCTCGCTCTATCACATCGTCAGCGCCGTCTCGGCGCTCGGCGCCGCGTGCCGGAATCAGGAATAGCCTGTCAGGAAAACTGGGCGCCGCGCGACGGGCGCTGGCTTGCGCCAGACGATGCCCGTCTTTACCTGCAAGCACGACGAGGCGTTCCACGATCGCGGGAACGCCTCAAGACTTCTGAGCACGCCCTTCCCTTGCGCCCCCGCGCCATCCCCTGTTCGATGAGCTGATGAGCCTTTCACCCGCCCGCCTTACACACCTGCAGCGCCTCGAGGCGGAGAGCATCCACATCATGCGCGAGGTCGTCTCCGAGGCCGAGCGCCCGGTGATGATGTATTCCATCGGCAAGGACAGCGCGGTGATGCTGCACCTCGCCGCCAAGGCCTTCTATCCCAGCAAGCCGCCCTTCCCGCTGATGCATGTCGATACGACCTGGAAGTTCCAGGCCATGTACGAGATGCGCGAGCGGATGGCGAAGGAGCTCGGTTTCGACCTGCTGGTCCACAAGAACCCCGACGCCGAGGCCCGTGGCATCAACCCCTTCGACCACGGCTCGGCCCATACCGACCTGTGGAAGACCGAGGGCCTCAAGCAGGCGCTGGAGAAGTATGGCTTCGATGCGGCCTTCGGCGGCGCCCGCCGTGACGAGGAGAAGAGCCGCGCCAAGGAGCGCATCTTCTCGTTCCGCTCGGCCGAACAGCGCTGGGATCCGAAGAACCAGCGGCCGGAGCTCTGGCGGCTGTACAACGCCCGCAAGAACAAGGGCGAGAGCATCCGGGTGTTTCCGATCTCCAACTGGACCGAGCTGGACATCTGGCAATACATCCACCTGGAGAACATCCCGATCGTGCCCCTCTACTTCGCCGGCGTGCGGCCGGTGGTCGAGCGGGACGGTACGTTGATCATGGTCGATGACGACCGGTTCAGGCTGAAGCCCGGCGAGGTCCCTGAGATGAAGTCGGTGCGGTTCCGCACCCTGGGCTGCTACCCGCTGACCGGCGCCGTCGAGAGCACGGCCTCGACCCTGCCCGAGATTATCCAGGAAATGCTGCTCACCACGACCAGCGAACGGCAGGGCCGGGTCATCGACCACGATCAGGCCGCCTCGATGGAGAAAAAGAAGCAGGAAGGCTATTTCTGATGAGCAGCGCGTACAAACCCGCCGATCTCATCGAGACGGACATCGACGCCTATCTGCTGCAGCACCAGCACAAGTCACTGTTGCGCTTCATCACCTGCGGCAGCGTTGACGACGGCAAGTCGACCCTGATCGGGCGGCTGCTCTACGACAGCAAGATGATCTTCGAGGATCAGCTGGCGGCGCTGGAAGCCGACAGCAAGAAGGTCGGCACACAGGGCGGCGCCATCGACTTCGCCCTGCTGGTCGACGGTCTGGCGGCAGAGCGCGAACAGGGCATCACCATCGATGTCGCCTACCGCTTTTTCGCCACCGACAATCGCAAGTTCATCGTCGCCGACACCCCCGGCCACGAGCAGTACACCCGCAACATGGTCACCGGCGCCTCGACCGCCGACGCGGCCGTTGTGTTGATCGACGCCCGCAAGGGCGTTCTGACCCAGACCCGTCGGCACAGCTATCTCGTCAACCTGCTGGGAATCCGCAGGATCGTGCTGGCGGTCAACAAGATGGACCTGGTCGGCTGGGACCAGTCGATCTTCGACGCCATCGTCGAGGAATACAGCGCCTTTGCCGACCAGATCGGCCTCGCCGAGTTCACGGCCATCCCGATGAGCGCGCTGGACGGGCAGAACATCACCGAGCACAGCGAGTCCGCCCCCTGGTACGACGGCCCGCCGCTGATGCGCTGGCTGGAAACCATTGAGGTCGAGGACGACCTGCCCTCCCGCGCCTTCCGCATGCCGGTGCAGTGGGTCAACCGCCCGAACCTCGACTTCCGCGGCTTCAGCGGCCTGATCGCGGCAGGGACCGTCAAGCCGGGCGACCGGGTCAAGGTGCTGCCCTCCGGCCGTGAAAGCACGGTGGCGCGGATCGTCGTCCTGCCGGGAGATCTCGACAAGGCCGTCGCCGGCCAGTCCGTGACAGTCACCCTGGCCGACGAAGTCGATGTCTCGCGCGGCGACGTCATTGTCGGCGCCGATGACCCCTGCGCGGTCGCCAACCAGTTCGAGTCGACCATCGTCTGGATGGACGACGAGCCCATGCTGCCAGGCCGGCCCTATCTGATGAAGATCGGCGCCCAGACCGTCACCGCCTCGATCACCGAACCCAAGTACCGGGTGCAGGTGAACACGCTTGAACACCTGGCGGCCAAGCGGCTGGAGCTCAACGAGATCGGCGTCTGCAACCTGTCACTCGACCGGGCGATCCCGTTCGAGGCCTACAAGGAGAACCGCGACCTCGGCGGCTTCATCCTGATCGACCGCCTGAGCAATCGCACCGTCGGCGCCGGCATGCTGCATTTCGCGCTGCGCCGCGCGGACAACATCCACTGGCAGGCCACCGACATCGACAAGGCGGCCCGCGCCGCACAGAAGGCCCAGAGGGGCCGGGTCGTCTGGTTCACCGGGCTCAGCGGCGCCGGCAAATCGACCATCGCCAACCTGGTCGAGAAGCGGCTGCACGCACTGGGGCGCCACACCTACCTGCTGGACGGGGACAACGTCCGTCACGGCCTGAACAAGGACCTGGGCTTCACCGAGGAGGACCGGGTGGAGAACATCCGTCGGGTCGCCGAGGTCAGCAAGCTGATGGTCGACGCCGGCCTGATCGTCCTGACCGCCTTCATCAGCCCGTTCCGCGCCGAGCGCCGCATGGCCCGCGAAATGCTGGAGGATGGCGAGTTCGTGGAAGTCTACGTCGAGACGCCCCTGGCTGTGGCCGAGGAACGCGATGTGAAGGGCCTCTACAAGAAGGCCCGCGCTGGTCAGCTGAAGAACTTCACCGGCGTGGACAGCCCCTATGAGGCGCCGGAGAACGCCGAGCTGACGGTCGACACAACAACGCTGTCACCTGTGGAGGCGGCGGAGACGATCGTGGCCTGGCTGGAGAAATAGCCGGTCGCGGCTACAGCACACCGTTGTACCCGCGGTACCACTCGACGAACTTGCGCACGCCTTCCTCGACGGTGATACGGGGCTTGTAGCCGACGACGTTCTGCAGCTCGGTGACGTCTGCCACCGTGTCCGGCACGTCGCCGGGCTGGAGCGGAAGCATCTCCATGATCGCCTTCTTGCCGAGGCACTCTTCCAGCACCTCGATGTAGCGCATCAATTCGACCTGCTGCTCGGCGCCGATGTTGAAGATGCGGTAGGGACCGGATCCGCTGGTGGCCGGGTCGGGATTTTTCCCGTCCCAGTCGGGGTTTACGCCCGGCACGTTGTCCATTGCCCGGATCACCCCTTCGACGATGTCGTCAATGTAGGTGAAGCTGCGACTGTGCTTGCCGTGGTTGAAGACCTGGATCGGCTCGCCGGCGAGGATCTTCTTGGTGAACATGAACAGCGCCATGTCCGGCCGGCCCCACGGGCCGTAGACGGTGAAGAACCGCAGGCCGGTGCAGGGCAGATCGAACAGGTTGGCGTAGCTGTGCGCCATCTGCTCGTTGGCCTTCTTGGTCGCCGCGTAGAGCGTCAGCGGGTGCTCGGTGCTGTCATGCTCCGAGAACGGCATCTTCGTGTTGGCGCCGTAGACCGAGCTGGTCGAGGCGAACACCAGATGCTCGACGCCGTTGTGCCGGCAGCCCTCGAGCACATGCAGGAAGCCGGTGACGTTGCTCTGGACATAGATGTGCGGGTTCGTGGCCGCGTAGCGAACGCCCGCCTGGGCCGCGAGGTTGATCACCCGCTGTGGGCGATGTGTGGCGAAAGCCGCTTCCATGGCCGCGCGGTCAGCGAGGTCGATTGTCAGCTGGGTGTAGTTGGGATGGTCGATGGTCCGCGCCAGTCGCGCATGCTTCAACGCGGGATCGTAGTAGTCATTGAGGCAGTCCACCCCGATCACTTCGTCGCCGCGCTCGAGCAGACGCAGGCTTGTAGCCGAGCCGATGAAGCCGGCGCTGCCGGTGACCATGACTTTCATAGGGGCTCTCTTGCGTTGATCAGGTTCGAAGGTCAGAGGCGGCCGTCAACGGCATCCCGAGGGAGGGCCGACTTGACGTCATACAGCACGGCCTCGGCCTTGCCATACGCCCTGATCCCGGCGGCGCCGGACTCGAGGAACTGTCGATGGGCGACGGCCAGGATGACGGCGTCATAGGTCCCTGCGCCGGGCTGCGCCGTGAGCGCCAGACCGTACTCGTGGTCAGCCTCGGCGGCATCGACCCAGGGGTCATGAATATCGACCGACACCTGGTGCTCGACCAGCTCGGCGACAATATCGACCACCTTGGTGTTGCGCAGGTCCGGGCAGTTTTCCTTGAAGGCCAGGCCCAGAACAAGCACGCGCGCCCCGACCGGATTTATGCCCTTCCGCATCAGCAGGCGCAGGACCTGGTTGGCGACATAGGGACCCATCCCGTCATTGATCCGCCGCCCGGCGAGGATCACGTCGGGGTGGTACCCGACCTCCTGGGCCTTGTGGGTCAGATAGTAGGGGTCGACGCCGATGCAGTGGCCGCCGACCAGGCCGGGTCTGAAGGGCAGGAAATTCCATTTCGTGCCGGCGGCTTCCAGAACTTCCAGCGTGTCGATGTCGAGCCGGTTGAAGATCAGGGCGAACTCGTTGATCAGCGCGATGTTGAGGTCGCGCTGGGTGTTCTCGATGACCTTGGCCGCCTCGGCCACCTTGATCGAGCTGGCGAGGTGGGTGCCCGCAGGCACGATCGACCTATAGAGACCGTCCACGAATTGAGCCGTCTCCGGCGTCGAGCCCGCCGTGACCTTCATGATCGTCGACAGCCGGTGCTGACGATCGCCGGGATTGGCGCGCTCGGGGCTGTAGCCGCAGAAGAAGTCGACGTTGAACTTCAGACCGGAGACCTGCTCCAGGATCGGCACGCAGACTTCCTCGGTACAGCCGGGATAGACCGTGGATTCGTAAATCACGACGGCGCCGGCTTTGAGGTGGGCGCCAATGGCCCGGCTTGCCGACGAGATCGCGCCCAGATCGGGGCGACGCGCGCCGTCGATGGGCGTCGGGACGGTGACGATGAAGACGTTGCGGTCAGCAAGGTCCTTCTCGTCAGCGCTGAAGCGGAGACTGGTCGCCGCCTTCAACTCGCTCGCATCAACCTCGAGGGTGCGGTCTGTTCCTCCGCGAAGGTCGTCAATCCGCCCCGCGTCAAGATCGTACCCAACCGTGTCGTGGCGGACCCCAAACGCTACCGCGAGGGGCAGCCCGACATAGCCGAGACCCAGGACGCAAATGCGCGGAGACATCAGAGGAAGTGCGCCCAATCCCGTTCCTTCATTGCAATGATAAACCCCGGGGCCGCTTATAGTCGCGTTGGCAAACCGGCGCCAATCAAGTGGTTTGGTTGGTCAGGATGAGCGGGGCTGTCTATGATTGCCCCCGGCGCGTGGAGGAGATCATGTTGGCGAAAAGGGCGGCGGTTCTGTTCCTGACCGTTCTTGGCGGCTGTTCCACGGTCGCGCCGGTCGTTGCCCTTCCGTCGGCCGATGCCGAAAGCCTGCGCGCCGAGGTCGCCTTCCAGCAAGAGGCCAGCCTCGACCGCCTGCGCGAGCAGGACGGGCGGGTCGCGGCCGTTTCTTATCGCCTGAATGTCGCCAATCTGGACCTTTGCACGGACAGGACATTGCTGCCGGGCATGACGCTGCATCACGCGCTGCAGTATGGCCGCGACATCCGTCCTGTGGCGATCCGCCATCTCGGACTCACCGGCCGGCCCTCGGTGTTGACCGTTGCGCCTGGCGGACCCGCCGACAAGGCCGGCATAAAGGTCGGTGACACTCTGGTCGCCATCGACGGTGTCGATTTCGTAGACGTCGGCAACAGGCTCGACACGGAATCGGCCCGCTACGACGAGGTCGCGCGGGCGCGTGAACAGCTCGATCGGGCCCTGGCCGATGGCTCGGGCGACCTGACGCTCGAGCGCGCCGGAAAGCGATTTGCCGTCACCCTGACGCCGGTCGCGGGGTGCGCCTATGAAGCGCAGCTGACGCCTTCGGAAGACGTCAACGCATCGGCCGACGGGCGACGCGTATTCATCACGACGGCCTTTGTCCGTTATGCGGTGACGGACGACCAGCTGGCGATCGTCCTTGGCCACGAGCTGGGACACAACGTCATGAAGCACCAGGCGCGAATTTCGAGCGGGGGGCCCGCCGCGGCGGTTCTGGGAAATGCCGGCACGACCCTGGGCGGTTTGCTAACGGTCGAGCGCGAGGCCGATTATGTCGGCCTCTACTTGATGGCGAGGGCGGGCTTCGACTACGGATCCGCGCGCGATTTCTGGCGGCAGTACGGTGCGGACTTCGGACTGTCCCGCTATGCGCTGGGGTCGCACCCGGGCTCCCTCGAACGCGCCGCGAACATCGCAACGACCGCCGAGGAAATCCGCCGCAAACTGGCGGCCGGTGAACCGCTCATGCCGACCGCCGCGAGAATGGCGCCCCAGCGTCCGCAATAGGCGGCCCCTAATTCAGACCGCTGATTTCGAGGACGTTGACGCGCTGCCCGTTTGGCAGGTCCATGTCCCCCGGGTTCATTCCAGCCGGGCACTCACCAAGCCATTCTGCGTCGATGGTCACTGTATGAGAACCGTTCATCTGCGGGATAGGCGCGCCGGTGGTCGTCGATTCTGCCCTGAGCTGATACCTGGAACTGAAATCACCGACCGCCGTCCCATCATTGGTCGTTTTCACGCCCGCGCCTTCACAGACCGAGCTGAACTTCCATGACCCGTCCGCCTGCCGGATGATATCGTTCTTGCTGCAGGCCTGTCTGAAACCCTGCTGGCCCCACCAGGCCAGTTTCGGATCACTGGCCTCGTCAAGACAGAGTTTGAAGGTCTGGAGTGCGTCCACGCCCTCGACGAGTATGGTCTGCTTCCAGAGGCCCGGCTTGCGTTTCGGGACCTCGACGGAAGCCGGATCGGGTTTGCCGGCCACGTCGTCCTGTTTATCCTTGGAACAGGCTGCGGCGGCGAGCACCACAATCCCGATCATCATGCCCGCCTTCCAGATACGCATGTCCGCTCCCGCGCCCTTGCTTCGCCGCGTGTCGCGACGGCGCGATCTGACCCAAAGGTCGGCCGCGAAGCAAGGGGCAAGCCGGATTTTTGCAGCCTGTGGCGGCCGAGACCATGGCGCCGGAGCGGGCCGCGTCGGACGACTCCGGATGGAAGGCGTTGACCGCCGACCCGCCTTATGGAAGAGCAACGCACCGCAGGGTGGCGGTCAACGCGCGCGAAGACTGAGCCGATCAGTAGGTAGTCCCGTCTTGAATCTCTTCACCCGTTTCTGGAGCCGCAAACCCGTACGGGCGGCCAGCGCCCTGGACGGTCGGCGCGTGTTCGCCATCGGCGACATTCATGGATGCGACGATCTGTTGTCCGGCCTACTTGCGGCCATCGCCGAAGAGACCGCGACCGACAAGACGCCGCCGCTGCTCGTCTTCCTGGGCGACTATGTAGATCGCGGTCCCGGGTCGCGGCAGGTGATCGAACAGCTACTGGAGTTACGGAAGCAAGCGCCCGACACCCGCTTTCTGTGCGGCAATCACGAAGAGGCGATGCTGTACTTCCTCAGCGACCTTGAGGCGGGCATGGCCTGGACCGGCTATGGCGGCAAGGCGACGATGCAGTCCTATGGCGTGGCGACGCCCGAGGACGAGGGAAGCCTAGAAGCATGGCGCGAAACGCATGAAGCTATCAAAGCCGCCATCCCCGAAACTCACATGCGGTTTCTATGGGGCCTCGAGGACCGGATCGACCTCGGGGACTATCTGTTCGTCCACGCTGGCGTGCATCCTGATCGCCCCCTGAACGCCCAGCACACCAAGGATCTGCGCTGGATTCGTGAGCCGTTCCTGTCCGACAGGCGGCGCTTGGACAAGGTGATCGTGCACGGCCATACGCCGGCCGTCGATCCTTACGCCGACGACCGCCGCATCGGCGTCGATACCTGGGCCTACCGCACCGGCGTGCTGACCGCGGTGGAGCTTGACGCCGAGGAGCGGCGGTTCCTGCGGGCGCGGCGCGGGGATACCGGCGTAACCACGGACATCCTGTCGCTGGACGAAGTATAGCCGTTCATCGGCCCGACCAGGCCTGGAGCACCATCACCGCGCCGAGGATATGGTACAGGGAACTGGCCGGCGACGGTTCATCGACGAAGGCGCCATCGGTCGCCTGTTTGTCGCGCCAAAGCCCGGGAACGGGCGTTTCGAGGTACCGCCAGAGCGCCCCGGCCGACTCGACGGCGACCTGTTTGAACCGGTCATCGCCTGCCCCGCCATCCCGTCCCAGGCAGGCGATCGACGCCCTCAGACGTTCGGTCTGGGGCCACAGGCGGGCCCGCCCGTCGCGAACGGACAGATCGTCCCACAGCGCGTCGACGGCGACGCTGCGGCGGGGATCAACGCCGCGTTCGCCCGCCTGCATCAGTCCCACGATCACCGCCGACACATCGCGGCCCGGCCGCAGCCGAGACCAGGTCATCAGCAGCCAGGCCCATTCGAACTGGTGGCCCGGTTCAATAAGCCGGCCGTCGTCGCCGACCGCCGGCCGCCATGACTCGTCGAACACCTCGCGCAGGAACAACCCGCGGGGGTCGATGAAGGCGTCGAGCGCCAGCGCCACGATCTCGTCGGCCAGCGCGCCCCAGACATCGTCACCGGTGGCTTCAAGCCAGGCGAGGGCTGCCTCCAGCAGATGCATCTGGGCATTGGCCTGATAGGGCCAGGGGCCGTTCTCCACAAAGCCCCGAGCCGGCGCGCGCATCAGCGACAGGCGGTCGAGATGACTTCTGGCCCGGTCGCGCACGTCTTGACGATCTGGCGCGATGCGCGCCACCGCCGCCATGGCCAACAACGCGAACGCCTGGTCATAGAGCATCGGCGTATCGTCCAGCATCTCACCCTCGGTGGAGACCAGGGTGGCGAACAGGCCGTCGGGACGGGCGTAGCGCGACAGGAAAAAATCCAACGCGTGCTCGGCCGCCTGACGCCAGGGCCCGGGACAGCCCATGCGGGCCGCGGTCGCGTAGACATAGGCCTGCCGAGTCTGGACCCGGGCGCGGCGCGGGGCGGATACAGGGGCACCGCGGTCGGCAAGGGCTTCGTGAAATCCGCCGCCGGCATGATCGGCGCCCAGGGCCCACCAGAGCGGCAGGGCGCTGGTCTTCAGCCAGACCTCGTACCGTTCCGCCCAGGCCGCGAGATCGGGCGGCGCGGGGAGATCGATCTCGGCCGCGCCCAGGACCTTGAGCTGGTCGACCACCGTCTTCACCGACTGCGAGGCGTCCAGCGCGCAAACCAGCAGAGCGTCGCGCTCGGCCACGACGGCGACGTCTCGCAAGCCCACGACGGCCAGCCGAAGGCCCGTTTCGTTGCGAATGAAACAACCGGCGGAGTCGATCAACGTGGCGTCACCCAGGACGCTGTTGCCGGCGTCGTCCTGGTCGCCGACGGCGTGGATCGCGTCCCAGGCCCCCAGATCGGACCAGGTGAAGTCCACCGGCAGCACCGCTGCCCGGCCGGTCTTTTCCATCAGGGCATAGTCGATCGAAATCTTCGGGGCGGTGCGAAAGCTGGCGCCCAGGCGTACAACGGAGCCCGTACGCGTCGCCTCGGCCACGGCGGATCGGGCGGCGCGGCCGAGGTCGGGCGCGTGTTGATCAAGCTCCTCCAGCATGGCGCGCGCGCCGACGACGAAGTTGCCGCTGTTCCACAGAAATCCCTGGGCCAGGAACCCGGCCGCCCGTTCCGCGTCGGGCTTCTCGACGAACCGGCGCACGCGAAGCACCGCGCCTTCGGCCACGACGTCGCTGGGGTCGATATAACCATAGGCGGCCGAGGGACCTGAGGGCCGAATTCCCAGCGTGACCACCCAGTCGCGGGCGGCGGCCTCGCCAGCGAGGGTGATGGCCGTTCGGAAGGCCTCATCGTCGGGGATATGGTGATCGGAAGCGACGATCGCGGCCACGCCGCGCGGGTCAAGTTCGACGATCAGGGCCGCCGCCGCCGCCATCGCCGGGCCGGAGTCCCGCGGTTCGGGCTCGAGCAGCAGCACAGCCTCCTGCCCGATCTCGGCCAGTTGACGCCGGACGATATCCTCATAGCGCGTTCCGCAGACCACGATGGGGCGCTCGCCTTCGCCCAGCGGGGCCATGCGCAGCACGGCGCTCTGAAACGTCGACAGGTTGCCGCTCAACGACACGAACTGTTTGGGCCGCGAAGGCCGCGACGCCGGCCAAAGCCGCGTCCCGGCGCCGCCGCACATGATCACCGGAAAGATGGACATCGACGCCTCCAGGTCTCAACTGGGAGTGGCGGGGCGGGCCCCACCAGCGAGCACCTCTGGAAGAGCCTTCGCCCAGATCATCGAGACCTTCACACCCAGCAAACAGGCCAACTACTTCGCCGCCACAGGATATGATCCAGAGTGATCGGAAAATGCTCTAGTCGAACCGATCCGCCGTTTCCGCGCCCCAAGCCCGTAACCCACTTTCGAGGTCAGCGGTGAAGGTGTAGTCCCTGGAAACGAGCCATTGGGGATACACCTTCGTCGAATGGATGAGCTTTCGGACTCTATCCCTGTGAATCCGGTTCCTTAGCCCCATCCCGTTCGCAATCTCGAAGGGCAGCGCCGCCAACAACAGCCATGAGGCGGGGATTGTTGGCGGTCGTGACCCCAAATCCAGCACGCGTGAAATGGCAGAGACAATGTCCTCTGTCGTGCTAAGCGTTGGAAAGGCATAGTTGAAAACAACGCTGCGCTCGTCTTGCCGCAGGGCGAAATCCAGGGCGGAAATCAGGTCGTCGACATAGCCGCTGCTTTTGATTGCATCCCGTCGCCCGGGATAGAAAAATATCCGCCGCCGCAGAGCGCGAACGAGCGTCGTGTAGTTCCCGCCCTCGCCCGGGCCAAAGATCACCCCGGGTCGCACAATTACGAGGCGCCGCGCATCGGCGGCTTCCAGCCATTGCTGGTGTATTCGCTCGGCCAGTCTCTTCGAGCGCCCGTAGTCCGAAGTTGGGCTGAGTTCAGACTCCTCCGTCAGTGTCTCCTCCGAAGGGCCATACACGGAGATGGAACTCGCGAAGACCATGCGGGTGGCGCCATTGGCAACCGCCAGGTTCGTAGCGTTTATGGCGCCAGCTATATTGGTTTCGTAGTATTCATGTGGCTCGTGGCCGGGGGTTGTATGAATTGCGGCCAGATTGAATATAGTCGTTACTCCACGCCCCCAATCCTCCGGAATGGGTCGACGGATATCATGCTCACGGTAGTCGACGCCCATCATCCTGACGCGGGGCGCGCGGAAGTCCACGGATCGTATCTGTTCGTACGCGCCCTCTTCCGCCAACCGCCGGACGAGTCGGCTCCCTACGAAGCCGCTTCCACCCAGGACCATGGCCACGCCGAGGTTCATTGCTCGTTTCCTTCCAAGAATATCCGGTTCGAGAACCGTCTGCTTGTCTGCCGGTGCAAGGTTGGCTCCAGAACGATTGATTATTCGCCGATCGGGCCGGACCGTGTTCGGTTAGTGATCGCCGGTTCAGGCCGAGAGCAGCTTCTGCATCTCGGCCTCGAAGCCGTCCAGGATGGCTGCGACATGCCAACGTCGCTCCGCCGCTTCCCGCGCGTTTCGACCGAACGCCGCTCGCTCCTCGGGCGCCGTCGCCAGTCGCCGGATCCCCGCCACCATCGCATCCGTTTCCGGCCTCACCGCCAAGCCGCAACCATCGACCTCGTCCGCCAGACTGGTTCCCGGCTCGGCCATGGCAACCACGGGACGCCCCGACGCGAGTATCCCTGTAAGCTTGGAGGGAAGCACGAGGTCCGCGGCTTCGGCGCGTTGAGGAAGCAGGTGGATGTCTGCGGTGGCCAAGAGCTCCGGCAAGCATTCGGAGGGCTGGAGGTCAAGGAAACGGACGTTCGTCCGGCCCTGGCACAGGCGTTCAAGCTCCGGCCTGAATGGCCCGTTTCCGCAAAGCAACATTGTGACCTCAGGCAGCACCAACTCCAGTCTAGCCGCCACCTCTGCCAGTCGTTCGAGCCCCTGTTTGCCTGCCATGTTGCCTGAGTAGAGGGCCACGATCGCAGAGTCGGGGATACCCAGCTCCGTGCGGTAACGCGTCGCCGTTGTCGGCCACACTTTTACCGCTTCGACATCCACCCAGTTGCGAAGCTCTACAACACGCTCCTTCCGAACCCCTTTGTCGTGAAGGAGCTTCACCATGTTTGGCGAAATACTCGACACGCGGTCGAACTTCTTCAGCACCCAGGCCTCCGTCGCCAGAGCCGTGCGCCGTGCGCGGCTTCCCTTGAGGAGCCCCAGCTCGAAGGCGGCGTCGACCTCGAAGTCTTGCACATGAAGCCAGGTCTTGGCCCCGCAGATACCGGCCGCGGCGAGCGCCGCGGGCGCCGACAAAAGCGTAGGGGCGATCGCGATCACCAGTTCGGGGCGAAAACGGGAGGCTCTCCATGTCGCCAGGATTAGGGCGGCGAGGCCAAACGAAGCGCTGTGCAAGACTCGCTTCACACCACTTGGACTGCCAGGAACGTAGAGCGGTGTGCGCCATACGCTGACGCCCTTCAACTGTTCAACTGTCCAAGCGGACCGCTCGTGAGTCTTTGAGATGAGCCAGGCAGGATAGTGCGGCAGTCCTGTAACGACCTCAACCTCATGACCGCGCGCCGCAAGACTCTCGCAGAACTCTGTATTGTACTTCGGCACTCCGACGAAATCGGGACCATAGTGCACGCCGACCACCAGAATCCGTCGTGCCTTTTCCAACAACGCCCACTTCCTGTTCAGGTAGATCGGGGACGACTAACGCGAAAGCACTTGGATGGCAACTCCGCGCCGGCAAGCCATGGCACTTTGCTCCTGAACTGCGCCACACGCCGCTTGCAGGAGTTCGTCGCCCTCGCCTCTTGCTGACAATCCGCTCGCTTCGAGTGCCATCGACGCCGCCCGGCGAACGGGGCGGAAGCACTCAGAGGTGAGGGCCCGGGCCAGGCCGGCGGCGAAGTTCGCTTCCGTCTGCCCTTAAGTAATTGGCAGGTAGCGTTGCGCGTTCTGGCGATACCACTCGATGATTCCCGGAATTTCGTTTCTTAGTTCCCGGGTCGGCTTCCAGCCTAGCGCCTGGATCTTATCCCACACTACGGAATAGCGCTTGTCATTGAACGGCCGGTCGCGGACGAATTCTATGTTGTCGGCGAAACTCATTCCGAAGGCATCGCAAATCATCTGCGCGACTTCAACGTTTTGGTACTCGTGCAGGGCGCCGATATTGTAGGTTTCCTGGAGTTTCCCCCGGCGCGAAATCAACTCGATAGCTTCAGCAAGATCGTGGGCCGACAGATAGTGCCGGATGTTGCGTCCATCGCCATGCAGCGGGATCTTTTCGCCCTTGATGAGAGCCATGCAGCATCGAGGGATGAGTTTTTCCGGGTATTGGCGCGCGCCGAAAACATTGTTTGCGCGAACAAGAATGACGGGAATGCCAAACGAGTGGATGTATCCGTTGATGATTATATCAGCCGCGGCTTTTGAAGCAGAGTAAGGATTGGTCGGGTTCAGCGGCATCGATTCATCGACCGCGCCCTCTGTTATTTCACCATACACCTCGTCCGTGCTGACGTGGATGATCCGGGGAACCTCTGCCTCACGACAAGTCTCGATGACCGTGTGAGTGCCCAGGACGTTAGTTTGCGTGAACAGCAACGAACTGTGGAATGAGTTGTCCACGTGGCTTTCCGCAGCCGCGTGGATGACAAGATCACAATTCTCGACATGTTTAAGGCAAAAGTCGTAGTCGCAAATATCACCGACCACTAGCTGGATGGCGTTATTGTGCAGTAGGTTTTCTATATTTCGAAAGTCGGCTGCGTAAGTCATTTTATCCAGAACGGTTATTTTTGCGTCTGGAAATTGGGTCGAAAAGCGCTCCACGATATGGGATCCGATGAATCCCGCGCCGCCAGTAATCAATATCTTACGCATAGCGAAGTTGATCTCCAAGTCTATTTGCGTAGATCAACAGTGCATTTGCGTCGTCTGTTGAACCGAACTGCGTTTCCCATTTCGAAATATTCAGATAGAACTCGTCGTCTACTTCTTCGGGAGCCGTTAGCACGCCGTCCCCATACCCTTCAATGACAGCTCTGGCAAGGCTGCCACAGGGCATGCCGATCCCGCTCGCGAGATTATAGACCCCTGACGCCCGCCCCCGCGCGACGTTAACCAATCCCCTCGCCGCACATTCAACCGTGATGAAATCGCGACGAGTATCAGGTTTCATATCGAACAGAATTTCGCCATGCAATTTCAATCGTGTCAGCATCATTCCGAGGAAGGTCCTTCGAGGATTCTCACGGCGATACTCAAATCCAAAAACGTTGCTTAACCGGACAATACAGACATCCTCATCGAGCAGTTTTTGGACAGCAGCCTCCGTCCTGGCTTTGTTCTGGCCGTACGCCGTCTCATCGCCCCCAGCCTCGTCGGTCTCCCTCGCGCCCCACTTGAGACAGGCCGGGTAGACACGGCGCGTGCTGAGCATCACCATCCTGGCACCCTTCCGATGGGCAGCTCGGGCCGCCAATAGGTCGAGATCCGTCTCGCTGTTATATGGCTGCCTGCGGTAGTCGTCGTGCAGGGCGCAATTCACGACTACGTCGCCCGGGCGCAGAATGTCATCAAGATTGGTCTGACGACCCGCCGTGACGACGACCACCTGCTGGGCATTGGCTTCGCGCACAATCTGGGATCCGATGAAACTCGTGGCGCCCGCAATCACCAGTCTCGAAAACCTTGAGCTAGATCCGACTGACGACGAGGGTGCGCGAAGAGCGTCAGAAGGCATTGTCGGGCTGGGCCATGTGGATCACGGTCTTGGCCAACACGTGAAGATCGAGCGACAATGACCAACGATCAACGTATTCCATATCCTTTTCAAATCGCAGCAGCAGCTTGTCTTCCGTATCGGTGTTGCCGCGAAGGCCTGAGCATTGGGCCAGGCCGGTCAGGCCCGGGCGCGCCCTGTACCGGGCCTTGAAGTTTGGAATGAGGACATCGTAGAGGATGCCGTTCGCCTTGGCGCCGGCGGGATGGGGGCGGGGTCCCACAAAGGACATGCTTCCAGCTAGGATGTTCACCAGCTGGGGAAGTTCGTCGAGACTTGTCCCGCGGATAAAAGCACCCAGCCGAGTCACGCGCGGATCGTTGCGATCTGTAAGGCGGGAGCCTGTGGCGTCGGCCATGTCGTTCCGCATCGAACGAAACTTCCACATCAGAAATGGTCTGCCGCCGTAGCCAAATCGAACCTGCTTGAAAATGGCCGGTCCCGGCGTCTCGGCCCGGATAAGCAGAGCCAGGGCGATCAGGACGGGAGACAGAACGACGAGCGCGACAATGGCTCCGACGATGTCGAAAATACGCTTGGCCAGACCCGCCCATCCACCTTGGCGATGACGTTGAAGGATGATCGCGCCCCGGCGAACCCGTCCGTTGCTCCATTGGCGGCCCGCGAAATTGGCGGCCACAATCTCCTGGACCATGGACACGTCCACCGGGAACAGTTCCATCGCCTCAATAATTGACTGAAATCGCGACGGATTTTCGCGCGAAACCAGGATGACTTCGTCCAGATCGCCGTTTGCAGCAAGGGCGACGACCTGATCGATGTCGGACGAGTCGGCGACGACAATATGAAGGCCCGGCGTGGCCTCAAGTTCGTCCACGATGCGGTCCCGCTCCCCAGCGGAAAATCCGACGACGGCGACATTCTTGACGACGAGATTCGTCCGCAGAAGACCCCAGCGGACCAGCAAGAAGCCGCCCCACGAAGCCGCCACCACAGCGGTCAGAATCAGGGCTCCGGTCCACCAGGGCAAAGGCGCTCCTCCGGTCTTGGCAAGCCACGCGGAAAGCCCGCCGCCGACGCAGGCGGCAACGACCGCCGACTCAAGCACGGTTTCCAAACTCGGCGCGCGTTCGAATTGATGCTGGCCTCGCGCCCGCTGATTGAGAACGATCAGAATGCTCGCGCCAAGACCCGTAACCAGGACCGGCGTCCAACCGCCCTGAAGGGTCAACCAAATGATGCCGATCCCGGCAGTCCAACATAGGGCCATCGCCAAGGTGGCCAACTGACCAGCCATGGAGGGCGATATATGAAAGTTGCTCGATCGAGAAGGCGTTGAGCCGGCGCTCGCGACCGACACAACCGTGAGGGTGGGCGATTGTCGCGGCAGCTTGGCTTCCGGCGCCTCAGGGGCCCGCTTTTCTGAATTGAGTGACATTCACCCTCCCGGCGCAGGAAAATTTTAATCCACAGCCAATAGCCGGGCAAGAAACCTCACGTCTGACCGGCAGGCAAGCCCCTATTGTTGCAGCGCACCAACTTGGTTCTGGACGGCCAGTTCGGGAGCAGAAAGCCATGAACGGTGCGGTGGGGCGAACTCAGCGGCTCGCCAGGAAACTGGCGTAGGTCAAATTCAAGCCATCGGTGAGGGAGGTTTTCGCTCGCCAGCCTAGGGAGGCCCGGCGGGAGACGTCCAGAAGCTTTCGAGGCGTCCCGTCCGGCTTGTTGGCGTCGAAGACCAGCTCCGCTTCCAGTCCCACCGCCGCCTACTGCAAGAGCCTGGGGGTCACCGTCAGCCGCGTCATGACCGACAACGGCGCCCGCTACAAAGCCCACGACTTCCGCAAGGCCTGCGCCGAGCTGGGCCTCAAATACATCCGCACAAAGCCCTACACGCCCAAGACCAATGGCAAGGCCGAACGTTTCATCCAGACCACCCTGCCGGAATGGGCTTACGCCCAAGCCTACCCGTCCTCGGACCGACGCGCCCAGGAGCTTCCCTTCTGGTTGCATCGATACAACCGGCATCGACCACACGGCGGAATAGAATCACAACCCCCCATCAGCCGACTCCAACAGGATCAGGACGACCTGTTGACGCTCCACAGGCAGGCGAGCCCTTTGCAGAATCTGGATCAACCGACCGGCTGGACTCGGTCCCGGCCGGCGGAAACGGCCTTCCCTCAGCAACAGCGGTCAGCGCCGTTTCGAGGCCGGAGAGCACACGCATGCTGCTGAATTTTTCTGCTGTGAGTAGTGCCTGGGCGGCGAAGATAGCATGCCGGTTGACAATCCCTTCGAGAGCTTCAACCGCTTCATCGAGCTCGAACTCTATGATGCGGCCGGCGCCGTCTTCTTCCACATAGGGCGCATCAGCTTCCCGTGACAAGAGAACTGGCGTCCCGCAACTTAAGGCTTCCAACGAAGAAAGCATGGTTTCCTCAATCATGGTTGGAACACCAATAAATACGTCGGAAGCATAGAAATATTCGAACCGCTCTGCGTAGATATCAGTTATAATTCGGATATGTTGAGGGAAGGCACTCTCGGAGGCGTGACGACGGATTTGACCCTCGAAACCTTCGTCGCGACCGATAATTAGCAACTCGACGTTATCGTCGTGGGCCCGAGCCTTGTAGGAGCAAAATAAGTCGATTGTCCTCAAGATCCCCTTTTGTGGATGGAATCGACCGAGAAAACAAAAAATAAGTGCGTCCTCTCGTAAGCCGAGG
This sequence comes from uncultured Caulobacter sp., assembly GCA_964541915.1. GTDB lineage: Bacteria > Pseudomonadota > Alphaproteobacteria > Caulobacterales > Caulobacteraceae > Caulobacter. Next base: position 52,082 of record CAZISF010000001.1, on the reverse strand, counting down.
CGCCGACGCGTGGCGCGCTGCGTAGCTTGTGACTTGGAGCCGTTTTCGAACCAGTTTTGTGACTGCGCAGAAATGTCCTCGACTTGCAACGGCAGGATGGCGATCCGGTGGTGATTGGCGTGCGCGCTGAAGATGGACATCAGTTTGCGATATTCGTCGGCTTCGTGGGCGTTCTCAGCCAAGGCCAGATCGATGGCTCTGAGGAATGGGCCAGTAAAAACCCCATCATATATGCGTCGAACCATGGAGCGTTTTTCGTGCAGTCCACCAAAGGCGGAGTGAACGATCTTTATCCTTCGTCCGAAAATGGATTTGGCAATCAGGGCATAGAGATTGGGCAGCCCCCGAAACTCACTTACGTGCACAACAATTGGGCCGGGGGATTGGCGCATCAGGATGAGCAGGCCCCACAACATACCTAGGCTAACAGTATGAATGTTACGTCGCGCCAATCGGCGGCTTGCGATGCTATATCTGCGGATACTATAGGGCTGCGCGGCGTCGAAAGCGAGATCGGCCTTCTGCTGGCGTTCGTCCAAATCTCCGGCCAACACCCATGTCTCGCACTTGGACGACAGGTAACAGGCATAGCCATAAAGAGTCCGCACGACTCCGCCGAAGGCCCAAGCGGGCGCGTAGGCGCTGCAAAGTTGAATATAGACCATGGATCCGCGCGAGCGGTCGGGCCCCCGAACAGGCTGATCCCAGCGCACAAGCGCCCTGCGAACGACGAGTGACACAAAAGTTCTCAGGCTCAAAAGACACTCCCGCTACGGATCAGGCGCGGGAGTTCATGGCGACAATTTGATGCCTTGTCGATGCCCTCGCTCAGAGGCGACCAACTCCATTTGTCGGATGTTCATTCTAGGCGACCTTAGCCCAGAGATCTCACCGAGCCTGGTGCGCCGGGGGCCAAGGTCTGGGAAAATAGTTCTGCGACAAACGCTTACCCGATCCGAAGGTGCTCGCCGATGCGGACCGAGTATAGCGCGGAGCTGTTCGGATTGCACGCATCGAAGGTCTCAATATCGTGGTCCGCTTCAATGGCAGGACGACCACCTCCGATGCGCGCGCTGCTGTCGGGGCAGCCAGAGCCTGAAGACCGCCGAGAGCAGCGGCCCCGCGGCTATGACGCGGGCAAGAAGATCAAGGGCCGCAAGCACCATATCCTGACCGACACCGGCGGGCCGCCGGTCCGCCTTGGTCCGTACGGCCGACATTTAGGACCGCGACGGCATGTCCGATGTGCAGCCTTGAGCCATCATGCCAGAACAAGACGTCGAGCGGGCCGTCCAGCGGTCGCACTGCGTGACGGCGAACCGGTGCCCGGCTTGAGCGACGATATCCTCGTCAGCTTGCCAAGGCCGCTCCCCCCAAGGAGCAGCCTTGAATCAGCGATCAGCCGATTTGGGAATCCACTTTGTCCACACCACCTGGGACCCGATCGCAACCATATCCTGTCCCGTCTTGAAGTCGTGCTGACTGCTGCTATTGAGGACTGGCCTCCTTCCTCCTCCGCGGCTGCGGCCAAGTGGCCGTATGAATTCAGAGAAAGCAGCTATGTCCGAGAATCTGAATGTACAATATGGAGCGGGTTGGCATTCCGCGCCAGACTGGCTGAGTTTCGATTCTTCCCCATCGCTGTGGCTGGAACGAATCCCTTTTATTGGCGGTATGATCCGCATGAATCCCGAACCGTTTCCGGCGACGACCCGGTTCGGGGATATAACCCGCGGCCTGCCTCTCGCCGACGGTTCGGCCAAGGCGGTCTATGCCAGCCATGTGTTGGAGCACCTCAGCTATAACGCCTGCCTCGTCGCGCTCCGCAACAGCTATCGGTTGCTGAAGCCGGGCGGTGTCTTTCGCTTGATTGTCCCCGATCTTGCTGTCCGGGTAGATCGCTACGTGGCCGCCCGCGACGCCGGCCAGCCCGACGCCTCATTGCGCTTCCTCAGGGAAACCCTGTTGGGACGAGAGGCGCGGGTTTCCTCTCCGCTCGGCTATCTGCGGGCGCTGATCGGCAATTCCGACCACCTCTGGATGTGGGATGAAGCATCGATGAAGGCGGCTTTGGCGGGGGCAGGATTCGTGGATATCCGGCGCTGTGATTTGGGCGATAGTGAAGACCCGGCCTTCGCTGCGGTGGAGCGCGCCAACCGGTTCCGCGACGAGCAGCTCAATGTCCGTGAACTGGGGATAGAGGCCCGCAGGCCCGCCCGATGAGGCCACCCGCCCTATTCCGGTCATTCGGCTAGCCGCCGTGTCGCGCCTGTATAAGGACCTCCTTAACGTCGGCAGCCAGGCCGTGGTCAAGATGATCTCGGTGCCCTTCAGCCTGATCGGTATCGGCCTCGCGTCTCGCCGCCTTTCCGCGGACGACGCCTACCTGCTGTTGGCGGCCCAGAACGCTCTGATCATGATAGGTCTGCTGCAACTCGGTCTTGGCTCCTTCATCATGCGGAGTGTAGCCCATGCTTGGGCGCGCGAGCCGTTGTTGAAGCCCGCTGCGGATATCCGGGGTGGTTTTCTGCTGATCCTATGCGCTGCCGCCCTGGGCTCGGTGGCCCTGACGATTGCATTCCTCAGGGGGCTGGTCCCGTGGGTTTTCGTCCCGTTGTTGCTGATCGCGATCATTGCTTTGGTTGGCCAGGTCGCCGACCAGGTGAGAGTGGCGATTGGCGAGATATTCAGGAGCAACGTCTTTCAGGCAGCCTCCTATCTCGGCTGCGCAGTGCTGTTGATCGCAGCCCTAGCGGGACACCCTCCGATCGTCTGGCTCGCCTTCGTCGCGGTGTTCGGACCACCATCCATTGCCAACATCCTCTCCTTCTCCTCCTTGATACGGCGTGCTGACTTCCGCCAGTTGATCGCACCGCGCCGACCGTTCGACATAGCCATGGCGGTTCGCCAGTCCGTGCCGCTGCTGCTCCTGTCAATGGGTACGGCGCTAATGCTCAACATGCCGCTGGCGGGTCACGTACTGAAAGGCTTCCCGGCCATTGATCAGACATCGCTGGCTTGCCTCCGACTTTTTACAAGCGGTCTCACCCTTTGCTACTTCGCCCTGCTGCCGCTGACGCCGATCATTCTACGCTATCGATACAACGACCCGGCGCGCTTCCAGCGCTATGCGCTGGCCCTATTGGGGAGTCTTGTGGGGCTCTGTCTGGTCGGGGGCGTTGTCTACTGGCTCCTCGCTCCGGCCGTTATCGATCTCTGGCTTGGCGTCGTGCACGTACCGGTCGCCCTGGCCGTCCTGTGGGGACGGATATGCGCGCTATGGCTCAGTTTGGCGGTACTAAGCTATTTCTGCCAGGTCACATCGCGGCCGGCCATCGCGGCCGGCAGCTCTTATGTGGCCAGCGCCTCGACTGCTCTCGCCGCATACGTGTTTCCCGAATCACAGGTGGAAATCCTGCTGACCATCGGACTCTCCATCGGACTCACGGTGAGTGGCATTGGCGCAGCCCTCGCGATCACGGATGCGAAGCGGTCCGATGTGCGCGCGACGGAACAAAAGTAGGACGCTGAAATGCTGTAGAGTTGCGGCAGCGGGCGGCGCAATGCCAACTCTTTTGACGCCCGACCCGTGCTTTACGGTATCTGATCGGTCAGGATCGTTGATGATGGCCCGATGACCAACGACTGGCTCTTGGTCTATGTAGGGCAGGCGTTGATCCCGATCCTGCGGCCCGGCGACATCGTCGTTCCCGACGGGCTGGCCGCCCGCAAGAACGCCGCCGCCCGCCGCGCCATCGAGGCCGTCGGCGGCAGACTTCTCTTCCTGCAGTTCTACGGCCCCGACCTCAACCCCATCGAGAACGCTTCGTCGGGCTCTAGGCCCCGCTACGCACGGCCACCGCCCGCACCAAAGACCATCTCTGGAAAGCCATTGCCAAGGCCATCGACACCTTCACACCCAACGGATGCGCCGAACTACTTCGGCGCCGCTGGATATTATGTAGGCTGATGGGAGAATACCCGCAGCAAATCTATGCGTGGTAGCAAGTTGCCTGTTGGTGCGGGCGGGCGGTATACACCGCTCGAGTTGGGGGAACGGGCGGCATGAAATTCCAGGACTATGCGCCGATTGCGTTGTTCGCTTACCGGCGCACCGACCACCTTTCCCAAACCCTCGACGCCTTGGAGGCTTGCCCCGAATTCAAGCAATCGCGCCTGTACGTCTTCTCCGACGGTCCGAAGAATGAGGCGGTCGCGGCCGACGTCGCTGCGGTTCGCCAACTGCTCCGAAGACGCGCTGGCGAGAACATGACCATTGTCGAGGCGTCGCAAAATAAGGGGTTGGCGGCGTCGATCATCGCTGGCGTCACCCGTCTGTGTGACGAGCATGGTCGCGTCATCGTGCTTGAGGATGATCTTCTGCTCGCGCCCCAAGGACTGACCTGGCTTAACGCCGGCCTGCAACAATATGCCGACAACGCCGAGGTCTTTCAGATTTCCGCCTATCAATGGTGGAATCCCCTGCTCCGCAAACGGCGGCAGGCGCTGTTTGGCCGGCAAGCGGTCTCTTGGGGGTGGGCCACATGGAAGCGGGCCTGGGATCAGTTCGATCCCGCCGCCACTGGCTGGGAGGGCCTTCAGCACGATAAGGCGCTACGCCGGGCCTTCGACATGAACGGGTCCTACCCCCTGTCGGAGATGTTGATGCTACAGATCAACGGCAAGATCGACAGCTGGGCGATCCGCTGGGCCTGGACGGTATTCCGGGAAGGCGGGCTGGTCCTCTACCCGCCGCGCTCCTTGATTGCCAATATCGGGTTTGACGAAACGGGCACCCACTCCAGCATCGGCCGCCTGAAACGGTTTGCCGCGCCGCCCACTGCGCTGTCGTGGAATGGACCGGGCCTGCCTGATTTCCCGGAACCAAAGCTCGACCCTGAGGATGAGCGGCGCTTTCATCGGGGATTGCGCGCCTCCGGCGCGTATCGCAATCGACGCATCGTCGCGGCGCTGCGCACGCTTGGCCTGTGGACAAAAAATTAAATCTCGCCATTGCATATGAGAAGGTAATGTCAATCAAGACGGCGGTTACAAAAGTAATTCGTGGACTGGCCAAGAGCCGTAACCGCAACGCCTTGAGGGCCGGGGTGGGGTTGGCGATCGGCCATGAGTACGTCTTGGGCGCCCGACCCTGGAACACCATTGTCGACATTGGCGCAAACAAAGGCCAGTTCGCGCTCGCCGCGCTGGATATCCAGCCCAATGCCACGATTCATTCGTTCGAACCGCTGGCGGGACCGAGGGGGATATTCGACCGTGTGCTCGGCAATGCCCCCAAGGTTCACCTGCATCCCTTCGCCGTCGGCCCGGAAGACACTGCGGCATCGATGCATGTCGCCGGCCTGGACCACAGCTCCTCGCTCCTTCCCATCGGCGAGGGTCAGACCGCTCTCTTTCCCAAGACTCGAGAGGTCGGCGAGGAGGAAGTCGCCGTCCGCCGACTCGACACGATCCTGACGGAAAGCGACATCCAGAGTCCGGCGTTGTTAAAGCTGGACGTTCAGGGGTTTGAATACGAAGCCTTGAACGGTTGCGAAACGCTCCTGCCGAAGTTTGACATCGTCTACGCCGAGTGTTCATTTCGGGAGCTCTATCTGGGTCAGAAACTCGCCGGGGAGATCATCATCTGGCTGGCAGAGCGCGGCTTTGTTTTCGAAGACATTCTCGGCATCTATCGAGACGGCTCAGGTAAGGCGGTCCAGGGTGACTTCCTGTTCCGGCGGTATCGCGAGGATCCGTCTCAGGTTAATGGAGTTTAATTTCTGCCGAGGTTATCGAAGTAATCGACGTTGTGAGTTGTGACTTATAGTGTTCGTATTGGGCTTCAACGCATTGCCAGTGCTAGGTGGTGTGGACAAAGTGGATTCCCAAATCGGCTGATCGCTGATTCAAGGCTGCTCCTTGGGGAGAACGGCCTTGGTTCGTGGTTTGATATCGGATGAGGAGTGGCCCTTTTTCGAACCCTTCGTGGTCGAGAAGGGGCCGACGCGGGGACGGCGGCCTCGCGATCACCGGTTGGTGCTGCACGGGGCGTTCTGGATCGCCCGGCCGGGGAGGGCCTGACGGGATCTGCACAACCACTTTGGCAAGTGGAGCTCGGTCTATCGCCAGTTCCGTCGCTGGACCCTGGCGGGGGTCAGGGACGTGATGCTGTAGGCGCTGAACCAGACCGGCGCCGGCCACGACAGCTTCCAGATGATCGATTCCACCATCACCCGCGCCCATCAGCACGCCGACGGCGCGCTAAAAAGGGGGATCAGGACCAGGGTCCTGGCCGCTCTCGCGGTGGCATCTCGAACAAGATCCATCTCCGCAGCAACGCTGTCGCGGCCACGCTGAGCGGCGGGCAGGTCTCCGATGTAAAGGGCTATGCGCCGGTCATGGACGAGCCCGGCCCGCAGCCCCGCGTCTTGCTTGCCGACAAGGGATACGATGCCGACTTCATCCGCCAGGACCTGGACGCCAGAGGCGTCGCCGCCATCATCCCGGCCAAGCGAAGCCGAAAGGTCCAGCCCGTCATCGATCGCCACGTCTACGCCCCGAGAAACCTCGTCGAGCACGGCTTCTCAAAGCTCAACCACAGCCGAAGACTGGCAACACGATACGACAAGACCGCCGACAGCTTCCTCGGCTTCATCCTCATCGCATCCATCCGACTGTGGGTCAGCCACTTTGCCCACACCACCCACGGTCACGCAGTTGGACAAATAGAAGGACATCCGACAGCTATAAAGCTTCACCTATACTGCTTTCGTCAAATAGAAGCGGCTGATAATCGACATGTACCATTGTTGATGCGCGCGCACTAAAGCAGTCCTGCTGCCAGCCGGCGCAGGTAGTCGGCATAATTGCTCTTGTATTCCGACGCGGCGGCCAAGAGTTCTTTCTTGCTCAGCCAGCCGAGGTTGAAGGCAATTTCCTCAAGGCAACCGATGCGCAGACCCTGCCTCTGCTCGATCGTGCGCACGAATTCGCCGGCTTGGATCAGGGAGTCGTGGGTGCCGGTGTCGAGCCAGGTGAACCCGCGGCCGAGCATTTCCACATGCAGCGCATCCCGCTCAAGATAGAGGCGATTCAGGTCCGTAATTTCGAGCTCACCCCGCGCCGACGGCTTGAGCTGACGGGCCATTTCGCTGGCCTGGCCGTCGTAGAAATAGAGGCCAGTGACGGCAAAGTTCGAGCGGGGAACCTTTGGTTTTTCCTCAAGGCTGAGTACCCGCCCACCCGGCGCAAATTCAACCACGCCGTACCGTTCTGGATCGGACACGGGGTAGCCGAACACAGTCGCCCCTTCGGTGCGCAAAGAGGCCGACTTGAGGATGTCTGTGAACCCCATGCCGTAGAAGATGTTGTCGCCCAGAACAAGAGCGCTTGCTTCGCCATTCACGAACTCCTCGCCCAGGATGTAGGCTTGGGCCAGTCCGTCCGGCGACGGCTGGATCGTGTAGGTCAGGTTGATGCCGAGACGAGAGCCGTCGCCCAACAGGCGCTTGAAGCTCGGCTGATCCTCTAGCGTCGAGATCAGAAGGATGTCTCGAATACCGGCGAGCATCAGCACCGACAGTGGATAATAGATCATCGGCTTGTCGTAGACTGGCAGCAGCTGCTTCGACATCGCCAGGGTCAGGGGGTGCAGCCGGGTGCCGGCGCCCCCGGCCAGAATGATCCCACGACGGTAGGGAAGTTGAGGTTCGGCGTTCATGAATCTGAGGTTTCCATCGCACCGCCGCGTTGCGTCGCGATGCCGCGTCGCTTCGCCGAAAAATTGCCGGCCCAGCGCTTGCCGGCTTCGCTGGTGACGTACCAGCGGACCGTGGCGGCAAGCCCGTCGGGCAGGGCCGTGCGCGGGGTCCATCCCAGTTCGCGCTCGATCTTGGAGAAGTCGATGGCATAGCGGAAATCGTGACCCGGGCGGTCGGTGACGTAGGTGATCAGCTGGTCGTGGGGCGCGCCGACGGGATGCAGCTCGTCCATCACCGCACAGATGCGTCGCACGACTTCAATATTGGTCAGCTCATTGCCCCCGCCGACGCAATAGGTCTCGCCGACCTTGCCCTTTTGCAAGGTGAGCAGCAGGGCCTCGGCATGGTCATCGACGAACAGCCAGTCCCGCACATTGTCGCCCTTGCCGTAGACCGGGATGGGCAAGCCGCTCAGAGCGTTGAATACCACTACGGGGATGAGCTTTTCAGGATACTGCCAAGGCCCGTAGTTGTTTGAGCAGTTGGTAATCACGTAGGGCAGGTCGAAGGTTTCGCCCCAAGCCCGCACCAACATGTCGGCCGAGGCCTTGCTGGCGGAATAGGGGGAATTGGGGCTGTAGGGCGTGGTCTCGCTAAAGGCGCCGTCGGCGCCCAGGTCGCCGAACACTTCGTCGGTGGAGATGTGGTGGAAGCGGAAGGCTTCGCGGCGAGCGGGCGTCAGATTCGACCAGTGGGCGCGGGCGGCCTCCAGCATGATGGCCGTGCCCGTAATATTTGTCTCAACAAAGGCGAGCGGGCCGTCAATGGAGCGATCAACGTGGCTTTCCGCCGCCAAGTGCATGACGGCATCTGGGTCGTGGCGTTCGAAGGCGCGCTTGACCGCAGGGGCATCGCAGATATCGACCTGTTCCAGCGTATAGACGCTTGCATCCAAATGGCTCAGGCTGTTCGGATTGGCGGCATAGGTCAGCTTGTCCACGTTGACTACGGTGTGGCCCTGCGCGACAGCCAGCCGTACGACTGCGGAACCGATGAAGCCCGCGCCTCCGGTGATCAGGATTTTCATACGCTTTCTCCTTCCGGGCCAGCGCCGGGCATCTTTGCGTACCGGGAAGGAATACGGGCAGGTCCTGGCCGCACGCCGGCTTGGCGCTTTTTCCGCTTCGCCAACCAGCCGTCACAGAACAATCCCAGCACTGGAATAATGCCGCAGCCGTACGTCAGGAACACGGTCTGCGCGGCCGTCATCGCAAAGAAAACCAGATTCAGCATTAGGGTCGCGTAGACTGCGGCGCGAATATATCCGTTGCGGAGCTTTGGGACCATCATGTCCACCCAAACGGCGAACACGGCGACGATCACGGACGACACAATCACGCCGAAATAGCCGAGGGACGCATAGGCGCCGCCGATGAAGATCGTCGGCGTGGTGGTCACGCCCCAGGTTTCGGAACCCAGAAAGTAAGTGGGCACCTCCATGATCACTTCACGCACGGGCTTGCCCGACAGGCTGGCGAGGATCCAGCTCTCCGTCCCGTGCGTGAAATCATAGACCTTGGGGTAAACGGTAAAGTACTGCAGCAGCGCGTCGTAAGTCGCGCCGAAGAACCGGTAGATGGCCACGTCCAGCGCCGTCAGCCATCCCTCAAGGCCGCTAAAGACGTTGGGATACTGGATCTTGTAAAGCCCGGTCAGCAGCAAGACGACCACAATCATCGTGATGGCCAACGACGGGATCATCCGCTTTGCCAAAAGAATCTTGCCCCCGCCGCCCACCAGTGAGAACGCCAGGACGGCATAGGCGAGGAAGACGACGACTGGTAGCTTCGAAAGGGACGACGGCAGAAGGAAGTAGGCGACGGCCAGAATGCCGAATGCCAGCGCACGGTTCTTCGTGGTCTTGAACAGATAGGCCGCCGAAACCGCGAACACGAACGCGAAGCCGGAGTATCGGAGGCGGCTGACAAGCTGTGAAATCAGGAAGTTGTCGTTGTAGGCGAACCGGCGAGCGTACTGGTAGTCCCCCTCATACAAACTGCCCATCAGGAATTGCAGTATTTCCACCCGGAAGTTCCGGTAGCTCGGCAGCAACGCCATCAACGCCACGGAGAGCACGCATAGGACCAACATGCCGATGAACACGGACCGGCCCATGCCACGGCCATCGGCGGCGTTGTGCATGATGCTTGGCGTGCGGATGGCCGGGCGCAGCATCCAGACCAAGCCAAATATCCCGAACATCATCGAAATGGCGAACAGGGTCCGGGCAATAACGGTGTCATCATAGGCATACTTGACCGAAAAGGCTGTCGTCGCCCGCAGGTTCAGCAGCGGTGGCAGGCCCACAAACGTCACGCACGACAGAAAAAGGGCGTCGGAGGGAAAGACCCACGAGCGAGGCCGGCCCTTCAGCCACGCGGCGATGGCGAACAACAGCGCGCCCACCAGTGTGCAGATTGAAAGTATGAGCATCGAAGACCGGTGAGTGAAAACAAAGCTACGCGCGGGCGAGTTCAGGTCAATCCTACAGCAACCCGTCCGAGTTGACGAATGGGGTATGACTTGGACGGTGCGGGGTCAATCGGGGCAACGGGTTTCAGATATTGCTGCCCCGACATTTGTTCTGGTGACAAAGGAATAGATAAAAATCGCCCATGATGATTGTCCGGCCGCCAATTTTCGTTTCCGGCGTTCCATCGCCGAACCGGATCACCTGGCGATAGGCGTCCTTGAAGCGGGCCAGGAAATCGGGCAGCGAAAGGTAGCTGCGCGGGAAGCAGACGGGCCGGTCCTTGACGTCCGTGGGCGCCGGGCCCGGGCCGTTGTCGATGAGGCCGCGATTGCTGCAGGACCACAACCTTGTCGGTCAGGGAAAACGCCGTCCTGAGCCAAGCCACGCAGGCCGGACGGGGCGCCGGCAGCTCATCCAAGAAAGGGTCGGCGTCCGGGAGATATTGCAGCGTGCTTGAGGAATAAAGCAGGTCAACGCCGCCGAGCCATCCCATGGCCTCGCTGATGCTGGGGAATACGCGCAGCTCCGAAGTATCCTGGCCCAGGCCCCGCGCGGCGTCGGCGAACACGGCGCTTTCAACCACCGCCCATTGATAGGCGCCTGGCATCAGAGCCTTGGCAAGGTAGTAGGAGGTCCCAAGGGCGCCGCCAAAGTCGAGCACGCGCAGCGGCTTCGTTCCACGCTGGCATGCCGCCGCCGCGGTGTTGATGGCCACCAGGGTGCACATCGCCTGGTGGTCGCAGATGTTCTTGGCCACGTCGGTCTGCACGAACGCTTTGGTCTTTCTGAGAACCAGGTTGGCCAGCTCCGTGTCATTATAGTCCCTGCCGCTCGACTGCACCGCCGCGTCGTACGTTGGGAACACAGGCTCCCTCGACGCACGCCACTGGTGAACGAGGGTTCTGAAAGCAGGCGGGATGAGACTTCCGAAGGCCATCCTATTCGGCTCCCCGCACTCTAGTCATAGCGGCGCCACAATGGTTTTGACGAACGGGCTCAACACGTTGTCGATCAGGGCCAGGGCCTTGATCTGGCTCAGGCTGGCCCAGCGGAACATGGTCAGGCTGGTGGTGATCAGCGAGGGATCGTCCAGGAACAGGACCGCATTGTCATTGGACTTCTGCCAGAACCGGCCGCCTTCTTCGTTGTGCTGGGCGCGATAGATCCAGCGCACACCCTCTTCCGCCTGTAGCAACTCAGTCAAGGGCGGGTTGGAGCCTTGGTGGACGCGGCGGATGTTGGACCAGGTGCACTGCACGCTGGGCACCAGCTGGAGCGTGCCGATGTTACCTGGCTCGGCCTTGGCCTGGAGCAGGAACTCGACGCCATCTGTGGGGGTTTCCCGCGCCACCATGGCCAAGATGCCACCTTCCGGCTGAGTATAGATAGGCTGGTCCCAGCCCTTGACTTCGCGCAGGGCGCCGGCCTCAGTGCGGACACCTTCGACACCGAAGAACTGGCCACTGGCGTGGCGGACATTACCACCCTCGTCCGTCGACCAGCCGCGCACTTCGCCCAGCGGGATCAGTTCGGATTTGAAGGTGATTTCCTCCCGGCGCTGCTCGCGCCAGTCCAGCACGGGCTGGGGATCCGTCGCTTCATGGGTTTGGGATGCTGCCAGTCGCTCACGAAACCAGTCCAGATGCACGCGTTCGGCCACTTACATTGCCTCCTTGACGGCTGCGATGACCCGGTCGACCTGCTCGTCCGTCAGATAGGGGTACATGGGGAGGGAGAAGATGCGGTCGGCCTTGGCCTCGGCGACAGGGAAATCGCCCTTGGCATAGCCGAGGTGCTCGTAGCCGGCCATTGTGTGGATCGGCCAACGATAAGAGATGTTACACAGGATGTTGCGTTCGGCCAGGCGGTCGAGCATCAAGTCGCGATCGGCGTGTTCAACCACGTAGATGTAGTAGGCGTGGCGGCCGTATTCGCATTCCCGCGGCGGGGTCACGGCCGTGCCGGCGAAGGCGGCGTCATAGCGTGCCGCGATCTTCCGCCGGCGCTCCACCCACGGCTCGACCATGGGCAGCTTCAGGGACAGGATCGCCGCCTGCACCTCGTCTAGGCGCGAATTGTAGCCGTGGCGCTCGCTGTAGTAAGTCGTTTCCATGCCATAGAAGCGTAGGCTCTTGGCCATGTCGAGCAAGGCTTGGTCATTGCTCAAGATCATGCCGCCATCGCCGTAACCACCTAGCACCTTGGTGGGGTAGAAGGAGAAAGACGAGGCGTCGCCCATCGAGCCGGCCGGCTTTCCTTTGTAGAAGGCGCCCTGCGCCTGGGCCACGTCTTCCATGATCTTCAAGCCGTGCTTGCGCGCCAGTTCCAGCAGCGGATCCATGTCGACGCACTGGCCGTAAAGATGCACCGGCACGATAGCCCTGGTCTTGTCGGTGATGGCGGCCTCGACCTTGGTGACGTCCATCAGGAAGCTATCATTGACGTCGACGAAGCGCGGACGGGCGCCCAGAGTGCCGATGGCGGAGCAGGTCGGCACGGCGGTGTTGGGCACGGTGATGACTTCGTCGCCCGCCTTCACGCCCATGGCCGCCAACGCGATCATGATGGCGTCGGTGCCGCTGTTCACGCCGATGGCGCCGGTGACGCCGTGGGCCGTGGCCATGGCGGCCTCGAAAGCTACGCCCTCGTTGCCCAGGACCAGGCGGTTGGATTTGAAGACCCTGTCGCAGGCCGCGAGGATGCGATCCCGGAACTCGACATACTCCGCTTCATAGCTCCAGACTGGAATTGGCACATCAGTCATGGGCTGGTCCCCTTTCAAGGGCGTCGTCGATTCGCGCGCGGAAGATGGCATCCTGCAACAATACCGAACTGAATCTATCAAAGTCACGACTACGGATCGCTTGCAGCACCCGTTCGAGGAAGATGCGGAACATATCCGCGGCGGGCTGCGCGATTTCCTCGGCCCGGTTTTGCCGACGGACGTGCCAAGTCAAAGGAACGTCGGATGGCGGACTGAACACTCGATCAACGATTACAGAGCCACCCTCTCCAATTGCGGTGAGCCGGTTCTGATATTCGCTTTCGAAGCTGAAATGCCCAGTATAGCGCAAGCCATTGGCGAAGCTGGCGGCCAGCGAGAAGCCCACGTCCACCTCGCGGGAGGGACTGGGTTTGGCTGGCAAAACCCAAAGTGCCTCCAATTGATCCCCAAACAGCCGTGCAAGGGCCGCAGCGTATGGCCCCATATCCAAAACGCACCCCCCGCCGAGCTTTAGGCTATTGCGGAAATTTTCGTTCGGCAACGGTGGGATTATAAACAAGGCGTCGAGGTGTGTGAGGGGTCCGTTCGCCGCAAGAAAGTCCAGCAGTGCCGGGATGTGATGGTGATGGGCGAAGACTGTCGCCTCCGCCAGAAGGAGTGATCGCGACGCCGCCGCTTCCAGGCAGCTGCGGGCGCCTCCCAGCGTCATGGCGGCAGGCTTGTCCACAATGACGTGTTTGCCGCAGACCAACGCTTTTAGCACCCATCTCTCATGATGGGCGTTAGGCAAGGAAATGTAGACGAGCTCCGCCTGGCTCTCCTCCAGCGCTTCGGCATAGCTGTTGAAGAAACGGCCGCGCTTCGGCCACTCCAAGGGCGGCGCTTTGCCCGCGCTCGCAATGTCAACCGCCTCCACCTCCTCAATGGCTCCCAGAGCCGGTAGGACACGCCGCGCACCGATAGACGACAATCCAATCAGGAGCGTACGCATGTGGGTACCGTGCTGTTTGCGAATTCCTCGGTTGGCCGCGTCATGGTCGGCACCGATAGCGGGGCATCTTGGAATGCGCCCACTCGTCGTGCGCGGCCGTCATAGCTCAAGGGCCACCGCGATTCCAATCTCGCGATCAGGACTGAACTGAGGCGATCTGGACGGTGTAGAGTGATGGTCTGGGAAATACCTCTCGGACGTCAAGCCGCTGCCCCTCCCCAAAGGGTGGGGGGAACCTCGGATATAGTCGCGAGGAAACCCTCGTGAGTCGACATCAACCCCTCTCGTAAGGCAATCTGCGGCGCCCACCCCATGCCCTTCAGTTTCGCCCCGCTCATCAGCTTGCGCATCGTCCCGTCCGGCTTCGACGGGTCCGTCCTGATCTCGCCCCGGAACCCGACGACCTCACACACCAGCCGCGCCAAATCGAGGATGGTGATGTCCTCACCCGAGCCGACGTTGACCTGCTCGGGGTCGGAATAGTGTTTCATCAGGAAGACGCAGGCGTCGGCGCAGTCGTCGGCGTGTAGGAACTCTCGGCGCGGCCTTCCCGTGCCCCAGATCGTGATGTGGTCGGCACCGTTCAGCTTGGCCTCATGCGCCTTCCTGATCAGGGCCGGCAGGACGTGGCTGCTGTTCAGGTCGAAATTGTCGCCTGGGCCGTAGAGGTTGGTCGGCATGGCGCAAATGAAGTCGCAGCCATGCTGCTTGCGATAGGCTTGGGCCAGCTTGATGCCGGCGATCTTGGCGACGGCGTACCATTCGTTGGTCGGCTCCAGGGGGCCGGTCAGCAGGGCGTCTTCCGGGATCGGCTGGGGGGCCAGTCTAGGGTAAATGCAGCTTGAGCCGAGGAACAGCAGTTTGCCGATCCCGGTCTTCCACGCGCTGTGGATGACGTTGGCCTCGATCATCAGGTTGTCATATAAGAAGTCGGCCGGATAGGAGTCGTTGGCTAGGATGCCCCCGACTCGCGCTGCCGCAACGAACACCGCGTCGGGCCGGGCCTCGGCCATCCACGCCTCGACCTCGACTTGTCGGGTCAGGTCGATGACCTCGCGGCCAGCGGTGATGATCTCGCAATCCTCCGACGCCAACCGGCGCACGATGGCCGAGCCGACCATGCCGCGGTGGCCGGCCACCCAGACTCGCTTGCCAGAGAGGGGAAAGATCACCTTATTCGCCATTGCCGCGCCGCTCCCTCGCCACCGCGACCAAGTCGGCGGCCACCATCTCCGTGCACAGAGCGTCCCATCGAGTCTCGTGAAGCCAGCCCAGCTTCGTCTTGGCCTTGGTCGGGTCTCCGATCAGCAACTCGACCTCCGTCGGGCGGAAATAGCGGGGGTCAATCTCGACATAAATCCGGCCGGTGGCGGCGCAGACGCCCTTTTCGTCGATGCCCCGACCTTCCCAACGGAGGAGGACGCCAATCTGCTCGAAAGCCTTGTCGACGAAGTCGCGGATACGGGTCGTCTCGCCGGTGGCTAGGACATAGTCGTCCGGCTCGTCCTGCTGCAGCATCAGCCACATGCCGCGGACATATTCCCTTGCGTGACCCCAGTCACGCTGGGCGTCGATGTTGCCAAGGAACAGCTTGTCCTGGAAGCCCAGCTTGATGGCGGCGACGGCGCGCGTGATCTTGCGGGTGACGAAGGTCTCGCCGCGCAGCGGGCTCTCGTGGTTGAACAATATGCCGTTGGAGGCGTGGATGCCATAGGCCTCGCGGTAGTTGACTACGATCCAGTAGGCGTAAAGCTTGGCGGCGGCATAAGGACTGCGCGGGTAGAAGGGAGTGGTTTCTGACTGCGGCACCTCTTGCACTTTGCCGTAGAGCTCCGAAGTCGAGGCTTGGTAGAAGCGGGCCTTCTTCTCAAGCCCGAGGATGCGGATCGCCTCGAGGAGGCGCAGCGTGCCGATGCCGTCGGCATTGCCGGTGTATTCCGGGGTTTCGAACGACACCTGGACGTGGCTCTGGGCGGCCAGGTTGTATATCTCGTCGGGCTGAGTCTGCTGGATGATCCGGATCAGGTTGGTGGAGTCGGTCAAGTCGCCGTAGTGCAGCACGAAGCGTGGATGCGCCTCATGCGGATCCTGATACAGGTGCTCAATGCGGCCGGTATTGAACGACGACGAGCGGCGCTTGACCCCATGAACGGTGTAGCCTTTGTCCAGCAGGAGCTCGGACAGATATGCTCCATCCTGGCCCGTCACGCCGGTGATTAGCGCGACCTTGCCTCTTCCCGCTCCACTCATCAATTCCCCCGAATTTCCGGACGGCCAAAGCCTAGCCATGGCATCCCGCTGTCTAGCGCGGCGGCCAGCCCCACGCCAGCGTCAGTTGGACTGATTGACCCCGCCCCTTCACGCGAGGCGGGGAACTGAGCAATCCGTGGCGGGCGGGACATCACTGCCCCCGCCCTCCGCCGGATGCGGGCGGCTGACCGGACACCAGACAGGCTGCAGCGAAGGCGAAGGCACAGGCGAGGGCCAACGTTCTTAGCGGATAGTCGACGACCGAGTGGGTCAGCAAGACTGGCACCGCAACGCTACCGGCCCGCGCAAGCGCGGTCGATTGTGGCCCGGGCCCCAACCAGGACTTCAGCGAGGCGCGCCCCAGCCAGAGAAAGATGGCGACTAGAACAAACGGCGCCAGCCATCCAGTTTCGAGCCATAGCTCAAGATACTCGTTATGGGCGTGGTTGATGAAGCTGGGACCCATCAGGTCCAGTGGCTCCCAGGCGCGATAGAACGGTACAAACGCGCCCAGCCCCGCGCCCGCAGGGGCCACATCAGCGCCCGCCTTGATGATCGAGGGCCAAATATCGAAACGGCCATCCCCTTGGGCGAGAGTCTCGAAACGGTCGAACATGGCTCTGATCGCGAACTGGGCGGCGAACACCAAGGCGACGGCTGCGGCGCCGATCATCAGGACCGCCTCGCGTCGCAAGCTCTTGTCTCCGGAGGACGCCCAGAAGATGCCAATGCTGGCGATTAGCGCTGGCCCGGCAAGTAAGAGTGCCGCTCGCGAGCGGGTGACGAGCACGCCGACAAGGAGGAGAGCCACGAGGGCGGCGAAGACGATGTTCGCCGCCCGGGTCCGCTGCGAGGCGGCCGAACCCCAGATCGCCGCGAAAGCCGCCGCGAACGGCAGTGCGGCGACCATGGCGATCCCCTGGTGATTGCGGTTGGCGAAAAACCCGATCGGAAGGTCGGCATGCCCCCCCCCCGCGGGCGATGCGAACAGCCCGCCATCCCCGTCGGTGATCTGTAGGCCGCCTAGCACGAGGCTGGCAATACAGAGCGCCAGAACGACGCCGGCCAGCCGGAACCGCTCGCCCGTGTCCAGGTCGCTGACCCCGAGGAACAGCGCCGCCGGTGGAACAAGCCATAGCAGACACCGAAACGTCGACTCGGGATCCAGGCTGAGCGGCGCCCAGCCTGGTTCGATCCCTGAGAGCCGCAACGTCTCGACTACGTCGCGCCGGCCAGGAAGAATCATCCAGATATCCGGTGGTAGCGGGACGAGTTGCAGCATCGGGACGACGAACATCCCACCAATCAGGATGGTCTCAAGCCAGCCAGCCCGCCATGTCCCAGACAGTGAGCGCGACCACACCGTTACGGCGAGCAGCAGGACGCCGAAGAGCTCGACGGTCATTGTCGAAAGCGGGTTGTCGCGGCTCTGTCCGCCAAAGATGAAGGCCACCGCTAGCAGCGCTGCCGACAGCCAGAATACTGGCGAGACAGGTAGCTGCGTCGCGCCACTCCGCCGCGTGACCTGGATGTTGGCCAGAGCACGCTGACGCCGTTTCGTTCCGGTCATTGGCTCCATCCCGACTCCTGGCGATGAGAAAAGCCGGCTGCAGCCTGTCTGACGACGATGTCGTCGATCAACATCTCCACAATTTCGCGCCGGTCGCCAGTAACTGGCACGATCTGCAGCCACTGCGCTTCGCAAGCTTCCGGCGGCACGGTAAACCCGGCCTGTGATGGAATCCAGGATCCCAGAACGCCGTTCAGTGTCATCAAGACAAGCCGGGACCCGCTGACGCAGGTGATCTGAAGCTTGAACCGTCCAGCGGCGGCAGGGTCGTCAATCCGCGTTCGAGCGCTGACCTGATAAGAGCCGGGCGGAAGGAGAATCAGCTGACCAGCCAGGGCCCCCGAGGAACTGAATCCGTCATGGCTGACGCGTAAACTGCCCAGGGATGCGCCGTCGTCCAGGGTCCAGCTGGCGCTTCCGCCCTCCCCCGCAGTGGCCTGCCAGTTCAAGGGTGGCGGCCCCGGGAGCCCTGCAAATCCGCCGTCGTAGACCAAGGGCGTCGACTGAACCGATGTGCTCACAAGGGTGTCAAAGTATCCCTTCGCTTGACGGTACTTCGCCTCTGACACAAGGCGACTGAAGAAAGGTGCCGCTTCCTCGTCGGTAACCGGCGAGGCAGTGCGCTTGAGCGCCTGGAACAGCGCCGCCACGTCGGCGTCCGCGCCATTCCTGGCCGCCTTGTAGAGGAAGATTCCCCGCCACGGCGGGTCAACCGCAAGATGTTGGATGACGGCGGCCCGGACGGCGCTGTCCCCAAGCCGGGCTACGAGTGTATAGGACAGCGCCGACCATACCTCCGGTGACCGGCGCATCAGGGCGTCTGCGTGCAAAACCGCGCGCCTGTAGTCAGCGCGCAACATTGCATTTTCGAACAGCCAGTTCTGGGTCTGGGTATCACGTGGATTGAGTTGGCCGGCCCGGCTCATCAGGGTAAGGGCCGCGCCCGCGCGACCCTCCGCCGATGCTGAAAGAGCCAACGTCCGCAGGGCGTCGGCCCGTAGCGCCGATTGCTTCAGTGCCTGTCGGGCCATTGCATCCGCGGCGGGGTAGTTGCCTTCACGGACGAGGGCACTGGCCGCGCCGGCCAAGGCTTCTGGAGAACTTGGGCGCCAGCGCAAGGCCAACGCGTCTTTGTCGCCATTCTCGTAGTGGCCCGCTATGCCGGTCGTGATCACGCTGTATGCCAGCCAAAGGCACAGTCCCGTCACTATTCCCGGAATGACGAATCTCACCAATGGAAACCGGAATGCGTTCTGCATGGCCCTCCCTCAGAGTTATCCGGCGTCAGGCAGCGTCCTTGTCGAGGCGCTTCTGGCCGTACTCGTAGGAGTATGCATAGCTGTAGCCATAGCCGTAGCCGTAGCTGGATGACTTTGCATCGAACTTGGTCAGCAACGCGCCGAGAAGCCTGGAGCGGGCTTGGAGCAGTCGCTTGGTTGCAATTCGCACCACGCTACGCCGAGCGCCTCCTGCCTCGACGACAAGCACGGTTGCAGCGGCTCGCGAGGCGAGAATCGGGGCATCTGCCAGTCCGATGACGGGCGGGCCGTCAATGACCAGCAGATCAAATCGCGCCTTCGCCTCCTCTAGCAGTTGCGGGAATCTGGCGCCCGCTAGCAGCTCGGCCGGGTTAGGGGGCAACGGCCCACAGGGAACGACGGTCAGCGAAGGAGCGCTGACGGTCTGCATAACGGCGTCCAGACTTTCGCCGGTCAGGAAATTGCTCAGCCCGACGCTGTTATCCAGGCTGAGCAGCCTGTGCATGGACGGATTGCGCAGATCGGAATCCACGAGCAAGACTCGAAGCCCTAGGTTGGCAAAGCTCGTCGCGAGCGCCATCGCCGTGGTGCTCTTGCCTTCTGACGGACGTGAGCTGGTGACGAGCAGGCTGTGTGGCAAACCATCTGTGGTGGAGAACTGTAGCGAGGTTCTCGCTGAAGAATAAGCTTCGGTGAATGCTGATCTTGGATCAGCGATTGCGCTGAGGGGCGTGACACCTTTCTCGAGTTCAGGGATGGCGCCGACCAGCGTGAGCCCGAGCTTGGCAACAATATCATCTGGCGTCCTGATGGACTCATCCAGCAGCTCCAAGAGCACAGTAATGCCCGCGCCCAAACCCAGGCCGAGCAGCAAGGCTATCGCCAGGTTGAGTAGCGGCTTCGGCGACGATGGCTTGTCGGGCGCCAGCGCTCGATCAACGATTGAGATGTTGTTCGAACCGAGCCCCCCGGCGACGCCGACCTCCTTGTATCGCTGAAGCAGCCCTTCGTAGAGG
This sequence comes from uncultured Caulobacter sp., assembly GCA_964541915.1. Classification (GTDB taxonomy): domain Bacteria; phylum Pseudomonadota; class Alphaproteobacteria; order Caulobacterales; family Caulobacteraceae; genus Caulobacter. The sequence continues at coordinate 32,035 of CAZISF010000001.1, read as the reverse complement.
GTGCGGTTGGTGTCCACTTCACGTTGAAGGATGGTGTACTGGATGTTGCGCTCGCGCAGGTCCATGAAAGACCCTTTGAGCTTTTCGACCTGTTCTGCGAAGGATCGTTCCTGTTTGAGTGCGATCTCATACTGTGACCGGATCGCCGAGAGATTGGCGTTGGCGACCGTGTTGATCTGCCGGTCGACCTCGTCGATCTGCGCCCGGAGTTGCTGCATCTCGGGGAAATCAGGCCGATATATAGTCAGCTTCTGTTGATAGGTGGCCGAAAGGGTCGCGCGATCCTGCCGCAAGCGTTGGATGGTTGGATCCCCCAACACCTCAAGGAGCGACAACACCGGGGTGGATTGCGCCTGCCTCCAGCGTTGCTCCGCCTTGATGCGATCAGCCTTCGCTGCGGTGAGCGCCGCGTTTAATGCCGACAGGTTCGAGGCCGTCAGCGACTGGGTGGCGCCGTCCGCCGTCGGTCCCGAACCGGCCTCGGTCGTGACATTGATAATCTGTTGCCGCGCCGCGTAGGCGACCAGTTCCTTTTCCGTGTCTTCTAGCTTCTGTTTCACCTGCCGGAGCCGCTCTTCTAGAAAGGTACGGGCATAGGAGGAGGCTTCGAAGCGACGCTCCAGGCTAGTGGTGACGAAGTTCGCGGCGAGGGCATTGGCGACACGGGCAGAAAGGGCCGGGTCCGGGCTGGTGAAGGCAATATTTACAAGTCTTGATCCGCGCTGCTGGGTCACGGTTGTATTGCGCATAAGGGTTTTAGTCAGTTCACCCTCCAGGGCGCTGGCAGACCTTGCCTTGCCCGGCCCCTTATCCGAGGCCCGTCTTTTGGGCAGCTTCTCGCCAGCCATGCGCAGAAATGTCTGATCTTGGCTGAGATCCAAAGACTGAACGACTCGGCGCGCCAATGTCTCGCTCTTCAGCAAGCCCACCTGGGTGGTAAGGAACTCGTCGCCGGTCAGCGCCTCAGTAGGCATCAAGCCCTCTACGTTTAGCACCTTGCTCGATTCCCGGTCGATCTGGAGCAGGGTCTGGGACGTGTAGAGCGGCTGCATGAGCAGGGTCGCGGCGATCCCCATCAAAAGACAGCCGATGACTGATCCGATGATCACCCACTTGTGCTTGAGAGCAGCGCCCCAGATGGCCGCCACCTGAAGTCGCTGTGACTCGTCGAAGCCGGATGCGCCCCAACCGTCGGCATCATCAAACCGATCATCATCCCGCATAACGATCGGGTCGAATCGCGAGGTCATCATCCGGTCGGACGGGAGCGGCGCAGCTCCACCTTCGTAGTCACCTCTGGCCGCCATGGATCGTCAAACCTCGAAATGAAACTTACAGAAACTAAGTAGACAGCTTAGAAGTAGCTGAAGACCGCGAGTCCCGGCAGCGCAGTCAGGATTTCCCGGAACACGCTTTTCGTCGCTGAACCTTCCACAACGATCACGTCGTTGCCCATAATCACAGGGTCAACAGCCTGGCCGGCACGGATTGCCTTCAAGTCAAAAACAGCGGCTGCCCGCTGACCGTTGATTGTCCTGAAAATGGCCACGTGGTTTAGATTTGCGTACTTCATGTCCGGCCCCTTGGCCATGGCCACGGCCTGCAGGAGGGTCGTCGGGCCGCTCATGGTATAGACGCCAGGCTCGACCACCGAGCCATCCACCGTAACCTTTTGACTGACAGCTTCAGCCACCGATACCGAAACCTGCGGCGATTGAAGTTGCCCTTTCAGTCTGTCGGCGATCTCAGTTGACAACTCCTGGGTGGTCTTGCCGGCCGCAATGACGCTCCCGATGAGGGGCAAGTAAATACGGCCGCTGCCATCAACCTGTATCTTCTCGACCGTCAGGTCCTTGACCTGAAAAACCGTGATGTTGAGCTTGTCCTGGGGGCCGACGCGGTAGTCTGGAGCCGTCTCAGCCTGAGGCTGGATCCCGGCGGACAGGAAGGCGGCCCGCCCTTGCCCGGCGCTCTGCGGGGCGCCCTGCGAGGCGCAGGCGGTCGTGGAAAGGACAGCTACGGTCAGCCCTGCGACCACCATCATCCTCGAACCGATCAATGTAGAAACTCCCCAAAGTCACTATGGCGCTGGATCGCACCTTACCCGATCAAATGGTCTGCAACGCGCAATATCCGAGTACCGTGGCAGTGCTGTGGCATTTGATGGGAATCGTCGACTGCGCGGCTCTGTCTATTGCTGCGCTGATAGTATGTCGCCCTCACCTCGACAACCCATGCGCGGGTCGCGCCAAGAGTTGATCGCATTCGGACGAACGCAGGGCCTCTGAACCGCCGGCATGGCCACACAGATGCGACTCAAGACAAAGGCCGCTGCCTGTTTAGCCAGCGGCCTCCATCAAGTAGCCCAACTAATTCTGACAGACCCGAAGGCCAGTCGAACCCTTAGTCGCTGGCGCCGTCGTCGTCGTTCGCGGCGACAACGATGCCGAGCGTGACGACACCGAACACCAGGTACAGGAGCGGGATACCGGCGAACTCGTTCGAGCGGCCCGATTGGGCGCCGACGCGTTCAACAGCACTCGTGGTAGCTTTGGCCGACACTTGCTGAGCGAAGGCTTGGCCGGAAAGGCAAACCAGGCTGACAGCGAGAGCGGTGGCACATTTGCGGAGCATGATTCACCTCTTCGTGAGTTACAACGCAAGGACCTAAGGAACCTGAGCGTCAGGAAGACCAATACCCAGCCGGTATTACCCGCGCAACCCCCGATTTCATGACATTCAGGCGAAAAGGTGATCCGGGTTGCCAAATCGCTACACCTGCTCTCGGCGGGCAGGCGAACGGTAGCGCATTCGACGCGAAAACTTCGCCTAAAGGGCGAAAATTCCGGGATTTTGTCAACCTGCTGGTAAACTAATTTGAACCGGCTGTCGGGGCGTCCCTGGCCGTCGACAGGCCGCGCGGGCCGGCCGCGAGCCGGAAATCCGGAATCATAGGCTGATCTGGTCCAGCCTTCGGACCGACTCGCCCAAACAGCAAAAGGGCCCCGGTGTTTCCACCGGGGCCCCGCTTTGGTTCAGCTTTACGCCGAAGATCGGGATCAGAAGTTGATCGAGATCGTCGAACGGCGGTTCAGCGGTTCCTTCACACCATCGCCGGTGGCGACGGCGAGATCGGTTTCACCCTTCCAGTCCACGGCCAGCGTACCGGCCGAGACACCCAGGCCCACCAGCGCATCGGCGACGGCCTTGGCGCGGCGTTCCGACAGGCGGACGTTGTAGGCGGGCGAACCCGAGGAGTCGGTGTGACCCACGACCACGACGCGCGTGGCGCCGCCGGCTTGAGCGTACTGGGCCGCTTCAGACACCACCGACTGGGCTTCCGGCGTCAGCACGTACTGATCGAACGGGAAGTAGACGATGAATTCCCGGGCTTCGTACTGCGGCGGCGGAGGCGGCGGCGGCGGAGGCGGGGGAGGAGGCGGCGGCGGCGGCGGCGGAGGCGGCGGGGGCGGAGCAGCCGCCGGCGCGCCAAAGGCGTAGCGAAGGCCGAACGTCACCGACTGGTCAGCATAGCCGCCGTTGAAATCCCCGGGGTTGAACGCGGGGGACGAATTGGTCGAGTTGATCTGCAGATCGCTGCCGTCGAGGTAGCGATAGGTGAGGTCGACGTTCATGCGGTCGCTCACATCGAACGACACGCCAGCGAGCAGCTGCCACGAGAACGCGGTGTAGGTATCGTCGATGTCGATCGCGCCAACGGGAACATTACCCCGCGCGGCGACCCGGACGTCCGCCCGGTTTACGCCGACGCCTGCGCCGATGAAGGGGCGGAACTGGCTTTCCGGGAAAAAGTCGTAGATCACGTTCCCCATAAGGGTCCAGGCCTTGATGGACCCCCCGGGCGCCCGACAGGGGGCGATGCCGGACAGGCTGCAGAGCTGGTTGGGCAGCGGCCGGGCGGGGTCGCCCCTCGCGCTTTCAATATTACCGGGGCGGGAGCCGCCCTCGAGTTCGACGCGCCAGTTCGGGTTGATCCGGTAGCCAAGGCGGGCAAAGCCGACCACCTTGTTCTCGGTCTGGAAGTCGAACTGGTAGGGACGGCCGTCCGACGCGTTGTTGGACGACGTGGCGTCCCAGCCCGACGGCCAGTGGTAGCCGAGATCGAAAGCGCTGTACCAACCGCTGTCCGGCTGGGCGAACGCCGCCGGCGCCAACGCCATAGCGCCGAGCAGAGTGCTCAGCATCAATGCTCTTTTATTCATGATCGAGCCCCTCGCTCTTGGTGCGCCATGCACCGAGAAGCCGGCGCATGCATCTGGAATACGGCCAGGGAGGCGCGGATGTCGGTCGGGCTGGTTTCCATAGCGGACCCCCCAGCCAATTCCGTTGACGCCTCAACTGAATACCGATGCAGCAACGCCCTCACCCCGGAACGGTTCCAAAGACAGAGCCTGTCGTCGTATTCCTGTGGCTGACATGGCTCATGAAGCCACGCTGCGCCTGTGCGTCAGCCGGGCGGACCTTGCCGGGGCGGAGGCGGCGGCGCTGGCCGCTAGTCGGGCGTATTAGCGTCCAGTTCGGCCAGCCAGACGTCCGCGCGCGCGTCGGACGGCATGCGCCAGTCGCCGCGGGGCGACAACGCGCCGCCCGACGAGATCTTGGGACCGTTCGGCACCGCCGAACGCTTGAACTGATTGGCGAAGAACCGCGTCAGAAAGAGGCGCAGCCAGCGCTTGATCTCAGCCAGGTCATAGGCCTTTCGCTCGGCCGGCGGCACATCGTCCGGCCAGCCGCCCCGCGTCGCGTCGCCCCAGGCGACGTGCGCCAGCCAGGCGATCTTCGACGGCGGCGCGCCGGACCGCGTCAGGTGGAACAGGGTGAAGTCCTGCAGCGCATAGGGACCGACGAAATCCTCCGTCGCCTGCGGCCTGCCGGTCCCGTCGGCCGGCACCAGTTCCGGCGAGATTTCGGTCGCGAGGATATCGCGCATGACGGCCGTGGCGGCGTCGCCGACTTCGGCGGCCCCCGCCGCGAAACGGATCAGATGCTGGATCAGCGTTTTGGGCACGCCGCTGTTGGGATTGTAGTGGCTCATGTGGTCGCCGACGCCGTAGGTGCACCAGCCCAACGCCAGTTCCGACAGGTCGCCCGTGCCGACCACCAGGGCGTTGTGCCGGTTGGCCAGGCGGAACAGATAGTCGGTCCGCAGGCCCGCCTGCACATTCTCGAACGTCACATCGTAGACCGCTTCCCCACGCGCGAAGGGATGACCGAGGTCGGCCAGCATCTGGGTCGCCGCCGGCCGGATATCGAGTTCTTCGCCCGTCACGCCGAGCGCCTTCATCAGGGCCCAGGCGTTCGTCCGTGTGCGTTCCGAGGTCGCGAACCCTGGCATGGTGTAGGCCAGCACTCCGTTCCGGGGCAGGCCCAGCTGATCCATGGCCTTGACCGCCACGACCAGCGCCTGGGTGGAATCGAGGCCGCCCGAGACGCCGATGACCAGCTGCTTCAGTCCGGCGGCCTTGATCCGTTGCGCCAGCCCCTGGACCTGCACGTTGTAGGCTTCGCGGCAATATTCGGCCAACCGGGTCGAATCGTCCGGGACGAACGGGAACCGGTCGATCGACCGCAGAGGCGCAAGAGCGACGGCCGGAGCGTCCAGAGAAAAGTCAATCGTGCGCCAGGCAGCATCGCCCTGATGAACAGCGACAGCGTCGCCGAACGAACCCGTGCGGATACGCTCCTGCCGGACCCGGCCCAGATCGACATCGACGATCGCCATTGTCGATTCGAGCGCGAACCGGTCGGTCTCGGCGATGCAGTCTCCAAGCTCGAAGACCGATCCCTGGCCATCCCAGGCATTGTCCGTTGTCGACTCTCCGATGCCGGCGGCGGAATAGGCGTAAACCGCCTGACACCGCATCGACTGGGATGCGCACAGCAGGCGCCGGGCGCCGGCCTTGCCGATGACGATGTTGCTGGCCGACAGGTTGAGCAGGATCTCGGCGCCAGCCAGGGCGGCCCGGGTCGAGGGCGGCTCCGGCGTCCAGACGTCTTCGCAGATCTCCGTATGGAACGTGAAGGGCGCCGACCCGATCGACCGGAACAGCAGATCCGTTCCGAACGGCGCGTCCTGCCCGGCCAGACGAAGAGTCTTTCCGGTCACGCCCAGCCCGCTGGCGAACCAACGGCGCTCATAATACTCGCGGTAGTTGGGCAGGAAAGACTTCGGCGTCACACCCAGGATCCGGCCCCGGTGAATGACGACGGCTGTGTTGAACAGGCGCCCGCCGTAACGAAGGGGGGCGCCGACGGCAAACACCGGAAACAGGTCGACGCTCGCCTCGACCAGCCGGCCGATCCCGGCCTCGACCGCGTCAAGCAGGACATCCTGTTGCAGAAGATCGTCGATGGAGTAGGCGGAAAGCCCAAGCTCGGGGAAGACCATCAGCGCCACGTGCTGGTCATGGCCGCGCCGAAGCAGCGTCAGGGCCTCATCGACATTGGCCCCTGGATTGGCCAGCGTCGTCGTCGGAACACAGGCCGCCAGCCGGACAAATCCGTGACGGTAGGGGGAATCGAAGGGCGGGCGGGCGGCGGGCTTGGACATCTTGGTTCTCTATTATCGTGGCCGGCGCGCCGGGACCAGCCAACGACCGTCCCGACTAGACGTCCTCCGACGGGTCGATCAGGTTCAGCGCGACCAGCAGGGCCTTGACCTCCTCGCGCGCGGACTTCCGGGGTGTTGAAACTTCGGCGGGTCTGAGGTTGGCGGAAATGTCCGCGAGCGTGAGGCCGAAGGGAAACATTTCGCGGTAGGCCACCCGCTCGCGCAGCGGCGGCCCAAGCCGGAATCCCACCTGCGCGGCCAGTTGCTCGAGGTTCACGGTGACGCGTTGACGATTGCGTCCGTCGTGGGGAGCCATCCGGTTGCGCAGAACCACCCAGTCCAGCTTTCGGCCATAGCCGGCGCGAGCGCGTCGAGCATCGTGCACCACGCCGGCATAGAGACTCGGTCGAACAAGCTTCAGCGTGATGGGGTCGATTTTCCCGAGCATGTCGAAGTCGACGAAGCTGTCGTTCATCGGCGTAACGACAATGTCGGCCTGCAGGTGGGCGGCTCTGGACAGCGGCGTGTCCCCACCGGGGGTGTCGATGACGATGATGTCGGCGGCCGACATGGCCAGGGCGAGAGCCTTGTCGAACAGCGCAACGACGCGGTGCGGATCAGCGTTGGCCAGCTCGGCCGGGTCCTCGGCGAGCTTGTATTCCAGCGGCACCGGGGCAACCAGTTTCGCGGCCGGCAGCCAGCGGCGGCGGTTGGCGAAGAAGTGGCTGAGGCTCTGTTGTCGCAGGTCCACGTCAAGAACGGCGACCCGCCTGCCCTGATAGAGCATCGCCGTCGACAGCAGGGCCGCGACGGTCGATTTACCGGCGCCGCCCTTCTCGTTGGCCACGGCGATGACCGTGGGGCGTGTGGCGAAGGACTTTTCCTTTCTCCCACCCCAGATCGCCACGATTTCCCCTTTCAAAGGGCCACTCGCGGGCGGCCCTCGACAGCCCCTCCAGACTCTGGCCTGAGCGTCGTCAAGTCAACAACACAACACGGGAGGACCGGCGACAAACAGCGCCGGCGGCGGCGCCCGGCGGAACAACCGGGCCGATGCCGGTCCCGAAATTGCGCGGCGGTGTGAAACAGCTAAGATCGCCCTCCCGGTAATCCAAGTTAGGTCGCCCGTGTCCCGACCCGTCCTCGTGATCGACGACCTCAAGGTCCGCTTCGAAACCCACGACGGGCCCGTTGAGGCGGTCCGCGGGGTGTCCCTTTCCGTCGCCGCCGGGGAATGCCTCGGCGTCGTGGGTGAGAGCGGGTCCGGCAAGAGTCAGACCTTCATGACGGTCATGGGCCTGCTGGCCTCGAACGGCGTCGCGTCCGGATCCGTGCGGTTTGAAGGCGAGGAACTGCTCGGGCTCAGGCCGGCGGCGCTCAACCGAATCCGCGGTTCGAAGATGACGATGATCTTCCAGGACCCGCTGACGGCCCTGACGCCGCACGTGAAGATCGGCGAGCAGATCGCCGAGCCGCTGCGTCTGCATCTGGGCCTGTCGGACGCCGAAGCGCGCAAGCGGGCGCTCGACTGGCTGGGCCGGGTGCGCATCCCCGACGCGGCGCGACGGATGACCCAGTATCCGCATGAGCTCAGCGGCGGCATGCGGCAGCGGGTAATGATCGCCGGCGCCATGGCCTGCGGTCCGAAGCTGCTGATCGCCGACGAGCCGACCACGGCGCTCGACGTCACGGTCCAGGCCGAAATCCTCGACCTGATGGCCGAACTCATGCGCGAGACCGGTTCGGGGATGGTGCTGGTGACGCACGACATGGGCGTCATCGCCCGTCTGGCAGACCGGGTCTGCGTGATGAAGGACGGCGCCTATGTCGAGGAAGGGGCCGTCGAGGATGTCTTCGACCGCCCGCAGACCGACTACACCCGGACGCTTCTGGCGGCCATTCCAAGGCTGGATCGCATAGACCGTGGCGGCAGGCCGACACCCGCCGACGTCGCGCCCGACGCCCCTGTCGTGGTGAGGGGCGAGGACGTCAAGGTCTGGTTCCCGATCAGTCAGGGTCTGTTCGCCAAACCCCGCCCCTTGCGCGCCGTCGACGGCGTCAGCTTCGAGATCCGTCAGGGTGAGACGCTGGGGGTGGTTGGCGAGAGCGGTTGCGGCAAGTCGACACTTTCCCGGGCCGTGCTGAACCTGCTCCCGCCGGGCGGCGGCGACCTGGGCGGGACGGTTACGGTGCTCGGCCGCGACATCACCCACGCCGACCGCGAGGCGATGCGGGCCGCGCGCAGGGATCTGCAGATCGTCTTTCAGGATCCGCTGGCCAGCCTGGATCCGCGCATGCCGATCGGTGACTCCATCGCCGAGCCCCTTCAGGTCTTCCGCCCCGGTCTGGGCCGTGACGAGCGGCGGGCCGCCGCCGCCGCGATGATGGCGCGCTGCGGCCTCGCGCCGGAGCTGGTCAACCGCTACCCGCACGAGCTCAGCGGCGGTCAGAACCAGCGCGTCGGCATCGCCCGGGCGATAATCCTGGAGCCGAAGCTGGTCATCTGCGACGAGGCTGTCAGCGCCCTCGACGTGTCGATCCGGGCCCAGATCATCGACCTGCTGATCGACCTGCAGCGCCAGCTCGGCATGGCGATGATGTTCATCAGCCACGATCTGGCCGTGGTTCGCGAGATCAGCCACCGGATCGTCGTGCTCTATCTCGGCCGGGTGATGGAGCAGGCCAGTCGCGAGCAGCTCTACGACGACCCGCGCCATCCCTACACACAGGCCCTGCTCTCGGCCGCGCCGATCCCCGATCCGAAAATTGAACGCACGCGCAAGCGGGTCCGGCTGACGGGCGAGCCGCCCTCGCCGATGGATCCGTTCGCCGCCCTGCGGTTTCTGCCGTCCCGACGGTCCGCCGATCCGGCGGGGCCCGTCTATGTCCCGGTCCTGACCGAGGTCGCACCGGGCCATCTCGTCAGCGAATTCGACCCGATCTGACTCAAGCCTGCGTTCTGGGGAACAGACATGATCCGACGAGCCTTTCTGGGCGCCGCCGTCTCGGCGCTCTTCGCCACCACCGCCCTGGCCCGGGCCGCCGGCCCGGTGGTCAAGCGCCAGCAGGGAACGCTGACGCTGGAGAACGTCCCCGAAACGCCCGCCGATGTGCGGGAGGGCCTGCGCCGGTATCAGAACGCCCGCAGCGCGTCGTTCCAGGACTGGCTGGCGGATGGCTCGATGCTGATCACGACGCGCTTTGGCCAGACCGGCCAGCTGCACCATGTCGCGGTCCCCGGCGGCGAACGCTACCAACTGACCTTCTTCGATGAGCCGGTGGCCAGCGCCGCCGCCCTGCCCGGCTCCGTGGATCGGTTCGTGTTCAGCAAGGACACGGGCGGCGACGAGTACTTCCAGCTCTACCTCGCCGGACTGACGCTGCCCGAGCGTGCCTTCACCACGCCGGGAACCCGCAATCAGTCCGTCGTCTTCTCGAAGACGGGCCGGCGCCTCGCCTGGGCCGAGGTCGGCAAGGGCAATCCGGACTACAGCGTGCGGGTCGCCGAGGTGAAGGATGGCGAAATCATCCCGGGCGAGTCCTTCAAGACCACGGGCGCCACCTCGCCCGTCGCCTTCTCGCCGGACGGCCGGGCGTTGCTTCTCAGTCGCTACATCTCCGCGGCCGCCAGCAAGCTGTACCTGCGCGAGGACGGCAAGCCGGTCCGGGAGATCAATCCGTCCAGCGCCGACATCGCCTATGAGGGCGGCCAGTTCACGCCGGGCGGGCAGTCCATCCTGGTCATTTCCGACCAGGACTACGAGTTCAAGCGGCTGGTCGAGATCGACCTGTCCAGCGGACGGATCACGCCGATCACGCCGAACGATCTCAGCTGGGACATTGAATCCTTTGACCTGTCGGACGACGGCAGGACCCTGGCCTATGCGATCAACGAGAATGGTCGCTCCCGCGTCGTCGTGCGGGATTTCCGGACCCGCCGCGCCCTGCCTCAGCCGCCCCTGCCCGTCGGCGTCCTGACCGGCCTGAAATTCTCGCCGGATGGCCAGAGCCTGGCGATCGGGCTGAACGCCGCGACCTCGCCCGCGGACGTCTGGAGCTGGAGTCTGAAGTCCGGGAAGCTGACCCGGTGGACGACCAGCGAAAGCGGCGGTCTGGACCCGGCCGCCATGGTCGAGCCGACGCTGGCGACCTTCCGTTCGTTTGACGGCCTCGAGATACCGGCCTGGGTCTCCCGGCCGAAATCGCCCAAGGGCCCCGTACCGGTAATCATCGATATCCATGGAGGTCCCGAAAGCCAGGACCGGCCGGGGTTCAACAGCCGTCGACAGTACTGGACCAACGCCCTGGGCGTGGCGGTCATCGCGCCGAACGTCCGCGGGTCGGAAGGCTACGGCAAGACCTACCTCTCGCTCGACAACGGCCCGCTGCGTCAGGACAGCGTCAAGGACATCGGCGCGTTGCTCGACTGGATCGCGACCCAGCCGGATCTCGACAAGTCCCGGGTCGTCGTCTACGGCGGCTCCTATGGCGGGTTCATGGTGCTGGCCTCGCTGGCGGCGTTCAACGACCGGCTGGCCGGGGCCATCGACATCGTCGGCATCTCGAATTTCACCAGCTTCCTGCAGAATACCGAAGGCTATCGCCGTGACCTGCGTCGCGCCGAGTACGGCGACGAGCGGCAGCCGGCGATGAAGGCGGTGTTCGACCGCATCTCGCCGCTCAATCTGACCGACCGGATGACCAAGCCCCTGTTCGTCATTCAGGGCCGGAACGATCCCCGGGTGCCATGGACCGAGGCCGAACAGATCGTCGCCAAGGTTCGCGCGAAGGGCGGGGAGGTCTGGTACATGCTGGCGGGCGACGAGGGACACGGCTTCCGCAAGAAGCAGAACACCGACGCCCAGCGCGAGGCCGAGACCCTCTTCCTGCGCAAGGTGTTCAAGCTGTCGCCCCGGGGGTAGCGCGACCGTACCTGCGGGAGTAACAGCGCGATCATGACCGCTTTCGCCGTATCGATCCGCCCGCAACCGACCGTGCCCGTGCAGGGTTCGGACCGGCCGTTCCCCGTTCGCCGCATCCTCTGCGTCGGCCGCAACTACGCCGCTCACCGGCGCGAGATGGGCGGCGACGACCGCGATCCGCCCTTCTTCTTCAGCAAGCCGTCCGACGCGGTGGTCTTGCCCGGCGTTGACGTGCCCTATCCCTCGGCGACCAGCGACCTGCATCACGAGATCGAGCTTGTCGTGGCCATTGGCGACGGTGGGGCGATCTTCGGATTCGCGGTCGGCGTGGACCTGACCCGCCGCGACCTGCAGAACGGCTTCAAGGCCAAGGGTCAGCCGTGGGACGCCGCCAAGGGTTTCGACGCCAGCGCCCCGATTTCGGCCATCGTCCCGACGACAGGCGCCATTCCGCAGGGCCGCATCACCCTCAGTGTGAATGGCGAAACCCGACAGGCCGGAGAGGTCGCCGACATGATCTGGTCGGTCGAGGAAATTCTCGTCGAGGCCGGCAAGCTCTGGAACCTTGAAGCGGGCGACCTCATTTTCACCGGCACACCCGAGGGCGTCGGCCCGCTGGTGCGCGGCGACCGGGTCGACGGCTCGGTCGAGGGTGTGGGCGCCCTGTCGTTCAGGATCATCTGATGTCGCTTGTTCTTCACAGCTTCTGGCGGGCTTCTGCCCCCTATCGGGTCCGTATCGGCCTCAACCTCAAGGGCCTGTCCTATGACTACGCTCCGGTCGATCTGGCCACCGGCGCGCAGTCCGACGCGGCCTTCGGCGCGGTGAACGCCCAGCACCTGGTGCCCGCGCTCAATGTCGACGGCCGGATTCTGACGCAGTCCGTGGCGATCCTCGAATGGCTCGAGGAGGCCCACCCCACTCCGGCCCTGCTGCCGCGCGATGGCTTCGATCGTCAGGTCGTCCGGGCCATGGGCCTGATCGTCGCCTGCGATATCCATCCCTTGAACAATGTCCGCATTCTCAAGGCGCTGGCGCGACTGGAGGTCGACCAGGCCGATGTTGACGCCTGGGTCCAGCGCTGGATCAGCGACGGCTTCGCGGCGCTGGAGCCGATGATCGCCCGGCACGGCGCGGGCTATGCCTTCGGCGACGCCCCCACCCTGGCGGACTGCATGATCGTGCCGCAGGTCTACAACGCCCGTCGTTTCAAGGTCGACCTGACCCCGTTTCCGGCGCTGGTCGCGGCCGCCGATGCAGCGGCGCTCCATCCCGCCATCGCCGCCGCCCATCCGAACAACCAACCTGACGCCAAAGTCTGAGGGACACCCGTGCTCGAAGATCTCAAGGACAACAATCGCAACTGGTCGCGCCGGAAGACCGAGGTCGATCCGGACTTCTTCAAGCGCCTCGAGAACCAGCAAAGCCCCGAGTATCTCTGGATCGGCTGCTCGGACAGCCGCGTCCCCGCCAACGAAATCGTCGGTCTCGATCCCGGCGAGCTGTTCGTCCACCGCAACGTCGCCAACCTCGCCCCGCCGCAGGACGCCAACTATCTCAGCGTGCTGCAGTTCGCGGTCGACGTGATGAAGGTGAAACACATCATGGTGGTGGGTCACTACGGCTGCGGCGGCGTAAAGGCGGCGGTCGACGGTGTTCGGCGCGGGCTGGTCGATCATTGGCTGCATCCGATCCGCGAAGTCGCCGCGCTTCACCGTGACGAGCTCGACGCGCTGGACGAGAAGGATCGCTGGGATCGCCTGTGCGAACTCAACGTCATCCGTCAGGTCCACAACGTCGCCTCGGACGTGTTCGTGCAGGACGCCTGGGCGCGCGGTCAGTCGCTGTCCGTGCACGGCTGGGTCTATCGTCTGTCGAACGGTCTGGTGAATGACCTCGGCGTGACCGTGACCAATCCCGTCGAGGCTGAAGAGCTGACCCTGCTCTAGCCCTTGATCCGGACCTTGGCCCGCGCCTCGCGGCCCTGGCTGTCGACGACCATCAGTTCGTAGAACCCCGCCGCCGCCGGTCGCCAGACCGGGCGGCCGCTGACCGGGTCGAGCGGCAACGGTTGCCCTTCGACATACCAGTTGAGACCCTCGCCGCCGGCCGACAGGACGAGGCCGCGTGAAGCTGGACCGAACGCCTCGACCTGTACCGTCGCGCCGTCGGGCGGAAAGATCAGGTTCGGGCCGTGCTCTGGCCGTTCAAGGGTCGTCAGGGCCCCGGGTGCGGCCTTTGGCGCGATGCGCGGCGGCGCGGTCCGGGGCGCGGACAGGATGTCGGCGGCGTCGAACAGCATCGGCAGCGCGGCCTCGCGGCCGGTGAATCCGCCTCGCGCGCCCCCGTCCGCGCGCCCGGTCCAGACGATGATCACATAGCCCCCGACCACGCCGGCCGCGACGGCGTCGCGGAAGCCGTAGGACGTCCCGGTCTTGTAGGCCATGCCGGGCCCGCCGAGTGTCAGGGCGTTGGGAATACGGCCTTTGGGGGCCGGCGCCTCGCGCAGGATGTCGAGCACCTGCCGGGCCGCCGCCGGCCGTACAAGTCTGCTGCCACGGGTGCGGTCTCGCCGGGCGGCCTCGTCCTCGGTCCAGGCCAGCGGTTTGGCCAGCCCCTCGTCGCCCAGCGCACAATAGAGCACCGCCATGTCGCGCAGGGTCACGCCCTCGCCGCCCAGCGCCAGCGCCAGCCCGGGCGCCCGGGTCTTCGCGTCCGGCAGCACCAGGCTGACCCCCGCGGACTGCATGCGGGCGAGAAAATGCGCCGGGCCGATCCGCTCCATCAGTTGCACGGCCGGCACGTTGAGCGAGTGCGACAACGCCTCGCTGGCCGTGACCTTGCCGCGGAACACCCGGTCGAAGTCTTCCGGCTGATAGTCTGCGAAGCGGGTCTGAACGTCCTGCATCTCCGTATCGGGCGCGGCGATGCCGTCGTCGAAGGCGAAGGCGTAGATGAACGGCTTCAGCGCCGAGCCTGGCGAGCGCAGGGCCAGGGTCATGTCGATCCAGCCGCCCGGCCGATCAAGTCCGCCGGACCCGACCAGCGCTCGCACCGCGCGTCCCTTGACCTCGACGACCATGATCGCGGCGGTCGCTTCGGCGCCCTGCTCGCGGGCGTAGGCGGCGGCAAGGGGCTCCAGCCGCGACTGCAGCGTCGCGTCCAGCGTGCTGACGACCGTGGCCTGACCCACCGGCGCGGCGCGCGCCAGTTCGCCGGTCGCCTGCCAGGCCAGGGCGGGAAAGGCCGAGCGGGCCGGCAGGGCTTCGGTGTCGGCCTCGTCGGCCTCTGCCCGCGTCGCCAGCCGCGCCTTGACCATCCGGTCCAGCACCAGCCGCCGGGCCGTCCGGGCTTCGGTGGGGCGGCGGTCGGGACGGCGCGCTTCCGGCGACTGCGGCAAGGCGATCAGCAACGCCTGTTCGCCGAGCGTCAGGGTCTCCGGCTCGTGGCCGAAGTAGGACAGGCTGGCGGCCCGCACGCCCTCAAGATTGCCGCCATAAGGCGCAAGCGTCAGGTAGAGCGCCAGGATCTCCCTCTTGGAGTAGCGCGCCTCCAGCTGTACCGCCCGCACCATTTCGAAGAGCTTCGCCCCGAACGTGCGGGGATGCGGCTCGAGCAGCCGCGCCGTCTGCATGCTGAGCGTCGAGGCGCCGGACACGATGCGGCCGCGCAGCAGCGCTGAGCCGGAAGCCCGCACCACGGCTGCAGGGTCGACACCGTCGTGGCGCCAGAACCGGGCGTCCTCGATCGCGATCAGTCGCTTCAGGAAGCTGGCGTCGGTCCGCTTCAGGTCGGCGCGGATCCGCCATCGGCCATTCTCGACGGGCAGGGCCCGCAGCCAGACGCCACGCCGGTCGAGCACGACCGGCGACGACCGCTGTCCCCGCGACAGATCCGGCGGGAACAGCGTATCCGCCGTCAGCAGCAAGACCTCGAGGGTCAGGAACGCAATCAGACCAAGGACCAATCCCCTCTCCCGCTGGGAGAGGGAGGGGCCCGACGCCTCGCGGCGGGAGGGTGAGGGGTTACGCTGCCGACCGGCAAACTCGTTCGACAAGGCTTCCTCAGTCTCCACCGTAACCCCTCAACCTCCCATCCCGCTTCGCCTGCGCTCCGCGGGCCGGGCCCCTCCTTCTCCCGTCGGGAGAAGGGTCAGGAGCCCGGCGCGATGGTCGTGCGGGCCGTCGATCCACGGGCGTAGACGCCAGGACGGTACATGTCGCGGGCCTCCGGCGCAGGGAGGAAGAAGTCCCCCGGCGTCACGGCGCGCGCCACATAGGCCATGGCGAACGGCTTGGCCCCGGCCAGATCGAGCGCGGCGATATAGCGATCGTCGCGCGCTTCCTGGACATCGGCGCCGGACAGTTCGCCGAGGAACTTGAAGGGCCCCTCCTTGGCGTCATCGGGGCTGAGCACGGTCTCGATTTCCCAGCCGGCCGGCAGGGCGTCATCGACGACCAGCGGCACGGTGCGGGCCTGACTCGACCGGCCGTAGACCAGTACGATCACGCGATCCCCCTGCCGCAGACCAGCGAGGTTCACCGCACCGCCCTGCATGGTGAAGTAGCGCTTGTCGACGGACAGGCCGGATCCGGCCGCGCCGGGCGCATCCACCGTGGTGCCGCGCACGGTCACGGTCCGCCACAGGGCGCCGGAGCCCTTGTTGGTGAACACCGCGTCGGCCAGGCGACCGACCGCCCAGCGCGGCGCGCCGCCGGCGGGCGTCAGAGCCATGGCTCCGGTCGCATCGACGCGCATCACCCCGGCCGCCTTCAGCATGAAGGACGCCGCCTGCAGCAGGCGGGCCTGCTCCTGGGTGTTCAGCGAGTCGGGGTCGCGGACCACGTTTTCCAGCCGCCCTTGCAGGCCGCGGGCGATGTCGGTCTCGCCGGCCTCGTAGGCGAGGGCGATGATCCCTGCGAGGTCGCGCAGCTGGCTCTGGTACCAGTCGGCCTCATCGCGGTAGCCGAGCGTGGCCACGGCGCGCTTGAAGGCCGAATGAGCCCGCGCCTTGTCGCCCATCAGGGCCAGACCGGCGCCGATCTGCGCGCGGGCCAGTGGGGAGTCGTCGTCCTTCATGTGGACGTCGTGCCACCAGCGCAGGCGGGCCAGATCGCCCCGGCCCGACTTGGCCAGGATGTAGAGGGCGTAGGCGGAGGCGCGGCTGCGCATCCGTTCGGTCGCCTTCTTCGACTCGGCGTCGTTGCGGTACCACCACTCCGGATACTCCAGGCGATAGGAGACGCTGGCCCAGCCTTCCGGCCGGCTGATCTGACGCATGGCGGTCAGGGCGCGGTCCATCGCTGCCTGGGGCACCGGCGCGCCGCGCATCTTCGCCTCCCAGAGGAAGTCGGTCGCGTAGGCGCCCAGCCAGGCGTCGGCCTCGCCATCGCCGACCCGCCACAGGCCGAAGGCCCCGTCGAGGGTCTGGCGATCGAGCAGCTTGCCGACCGCGTCGTTCAGCGCCGCCGAAGACGAGCGCCGTTTGGGATCGGGCGCCAGCTCGCGGGCGAACAGCAGCGGATAGGCCACCGACACCACCTGTTCGGTGCAGCCATACGGATAGCGCGACAGCGCCACCGCGATCGGCCCCGGGTCGAAGCCACGGAACGGCGAGTAGCTGACCTGCAGGCTGATATCGCCCGCCGCCAGTCCGGCAAGAAGCTGGGCCGATGGGGTGAAGGCCTCGCCCGGCCGCTGCAGCTCAACAGTCGTGCGGGTGATCGGGCTCCAGCCCAGACGCGTCTGGATCGAATAGTCCTTGCCGGTCGAGAAGTTCGGGCCGGTGACCGAGAAGCCGACCTTGCCGATGCCCGAACGCGTCGGGGCGTTGAACGGAATCCGTTCGGCGACCCGCTGGCCGAGCGCCAGCTGGAACAGCTTCTTGAAGGTCATCACCACGCCGCCGGACGAGCGCGTCTCGGCCGTATAGCCGCCGGCCACGCCCTCGACATTGTGCAGCTCGAGCGTCGCGAACGGCCGGTCGCCGGGCGCCAGGAAGCGCGGCAGGTTGAGGTCGGCGATCACCGCCTCGCGCACGGTCATGGGCTTGGAGACAGAGCCGACGGCTTCGTCCGTCCAGGCCACGGCCATCACCCGCAGCTCGCCATTGAAGTCGGCGGCCGGGAGCTTGATCCGCGCCTTGCCGTCAATGCCCGTCTCGACCACGCCGGACCAGAGGGCCACGGACTTGATCGGCGTCACGGTCAGCCCCTCGCCGCCGAGCTGGTCGGCGCCGAAGTTGACGTTCGCCGGCGCGCCGAGGTTCGGATCGAGCAGGCGGCCGTAGTCGTCCCGGTAGTCGAGGGTCAGCGCCCGCTTGCCGAAGTACCACTTCACCGGATCGGGCGAGTCGAACTTGGTCAGACGCAGGATGCCCTCGTCCACCGCCGCCACGGTCACCCGCGCGCGCTGGCCGATGCCGAGGCCGCGGACGGTGACAGGCACCTCCACCGGAGCGCGGCTGTTGAGTTTGACCGGCGTGCCGAGGTCGACCGTCAGCTTGCGGCCCTTCGGGTCGAGCGGAACGTACATCAGCCCCAGCGCGCGGCGCGGCTTGGGCGTAACGGACGGATCGCGCGGCTGGATCACGCTGACCAGCACATAGGCCCCGCCGCCCCATGAGGCGTCGGTCTTCAGGGTCACCGACCCGCCGTTCGGGCCGACCGAGAAGGTCTTGAAGTCGATGACCCGGTCCGTGGCCACGGCCACCTGGGCCTCGCCTGCGTAGGGGGCCTTGATCGTCAGGGTGACGGAGTCGCCCTGGGCGTGGACGCCTGGTCCGGCGCTGATGCGCACGAAGTCCGGCGCCTCGGCGTCCTTGGCGGGCGCGCCCCAGCCGGCGGCGAAGCGGATGACGCTCTTGGCGCCGCCCGGTCCTTCGACCACCACGCGATAGTCGCCCCAGCCCAGTCGCCGGGTGATGCGCGCGGCCCCGCCGGCGCCGATGTTCAGTGCGCCCTTCTGGACGACGACGTCACGACTGGTGCGCCGCCACTGCCAGCGGCCGTCCTGCTGGAACCAGTCGTAGTCCCAGTTCTCGGCGATGAGGGTGTAGGTCGCGCCGGGGGCGGCGATGCGATTACCCTTCGAGTCCACGGCGATGAAGTTCAGCGCCACCGGCGCAGCGTTGCCTCCCGTCGCATCGGTCTGCTCGACCTTCACGCCCAGATAAACCGGCTTCGTGCGGACCTTGAGGAACAGGCTTTCACGGACGGGTCGGCCGCCCGGCTCGAACACCGAGGCGGTGACGGTGGCCTTCAGCGGCGCGGTAGTGTCGCCGACGTCGCCTGTACCCAACGACAGGATCGCCTTGCCGTCGCCGTCGGTGACCGAAGAGCCGAGCTCCAGGAACTTCTCGTCAAAGGTCGTCTGCTGGTCGCCCCATTCGAAGCCGGGGAAGGCCGGGAACGGATTGGGGTCGGCCATGATCCTGGCTTCGCCCTGGGTCTGCAGGCCCGCGCCTGCCGCGCCATAGAGGAAGCGGGCCAGCACGGACACCTGACGCGTCTCGCCGGCGCCGACCGGAATGGACTCCTGGCCGTCGGTGCTGACCGCCAGCCGCTGCGGCGCGAAATCCTCGACCGAGAAGCTCATCTCCCCGGAAGCGTCCTTGATGCCCTCGATTTCCAGCGTCGCCTTCCAGCGGCCGCGCGGCGCGCTCTTGGGCAGGCTGATGTCGGCCGTCACGGCGCCGGTGGGCGCGCGCTCGAACGCGATCCGTTTGAACTCGACGCCCGAGGGCCGCTTGATCACCAGCACGCCCTTGCGGTCCTTGACCGCGCGTGACTGCAGGTCGCGGATCAGGGCCGACAGGTGAACCGTCTCACCCGGGCGATAGATGCCGCGATCCGCGTAGAGGTAGCCGTCGATCTCGCTGTCGGCCACGCGGCCGCCGGTCTCGTCGTCGGCGCCGGGCGTTGTGCGGCCGCCCATCCCCTGCTTCGACAGGTCGACGGGCGAGCGGTCGAGATCCAGCACGGCCAGATCGCCCTGCGCGCCATAGGCCATGACCATCCGGGGATGCATGGCGCCGTCGCCTTCGAGCAAAGGCCGCAGGAACCGGACGCGACCGGCGCTGTCGGCCCGCGCCTCGCCAAGGGTCTCGCCGTTCTTGGCCACCAGGGCCACGCGCGTGCCGGGTATGACCCGGGCGGACTTCAGCGACCGCACGACCACGTCGAGCGATTCGGAGCCGTCGTAGGCGACCATCGCCATGTCGGTGAAGATGATCCAGCGGCGGGCCTGGGCGGGCTGGGTGCCCTCCCCCTCCTCGTCCTGGTCGTCCCTGGGCGCGCCGCCGGAGGAAGCGTCGCGCGCCTTGATCACGTAGCCGCCGGGCTGCATGTCCTTGAGCACCGCGCCGAGCGGGAAGACGGTGGTGACGCGCTCACCCTGACCGCCGCGCACCGCGACCTGGCCCTTCCAGACCACCTTGCCCTCGTCATTGGGGCTGTCGTCGCCGTAGTCGCCGGGCCAGTCGCCCTCGCCCGTCGGGTCGGGCGCGCTGATCGAAGTGCGCACCAGATTGCGGTCGGCGACGCGCCAGACCTCGATGTTGAGGCGCGAGACGTTGACGGTCTCGATGCCGACCCCGTCGGCGTCTTCACGCGGCAGGATCACGCCGTCGCCGGCGAACCCGACATAGGGCGGCTTCTCGCCGAAGGTGAAATCAACGTCGGCGTTGGCCGCCAGCTGTTGTCCGCCCACGCCGGGCAGACCCTTCAGCAGCGTCACGCGGCGCTCGGTCAGGCCAAGGCCGCCAATGCACAGCTCCGCCTTGTTCTTCTGGTTGACGCTGACCGCCGGGGTTCCGCCGAGATCGGGCGAGACCAGCACATAGTCGGCGTAGGCCTTGCCCGGATCGAGGGGCTTGGTCATCTCGATACAGGCCAGCGGATCGGCGCGGCTGGTGTCGAGACGGGTCTTCCAGACCGCGAACCCGTCGGGCTTGGGAATCCCGCGGCGCGGGGCGCCTGGCGAACGCGGCTTGCCGAACATCGACCACAGGGACGGCTTTTCGCTCGCGCCAGTAGCCACGGAACTCGAGGCGGCGCCCTTGCCGCCGAACCCGCCGGCCAGCACGCCCGCCGTCACCAGACCGCCGCCGAAGCCGGCCGCCAGGGCGATGGCCGCGATGGCTCCCACCGGCAGATGCCAGTTGGAGGTCCACTTCGACCAGAACGGCTTGGCCTCGCCGGACGACGTCAGAGTGAGCGGCTCATGAGCCTCCCCTTCAGGCGCGGATTCGTGCGGAGTTTCGTCGGACGGCGTCATGGGAGCCCTTCCCGGGCTTGAGAGTTCTTGGACGAACGATGTGAGCCCAAGCCTGCCAGCGGGTCAATCCGCACACGAGTCGGCTCCCGTCACAGGCGAACACGGCAAGATCGTGCTTGACCTTGCGGCAATGGCGGGACATTTCCCGCGCCAAACCCCTTGGGAAGGAAATGACCATGCGCGTTGGAGTTCCGGCGGAGATCAAGCCTGGCGAGCATCGGGTGGGTCTGACCCCAACCGCCGTCCGCGAGTATGTCGCACACGGCCATGACGTTCTTGTGGAAGCCGGCGCCGGACAGGGCGCGGGCTATGCCGACGAGGCCTTCCGCAAGGCCGGCGCAACGATCGTCGCCGACGCGGACGCCGTGTTCGCCGGCGCGGACATGATCGTGAAGGTCAAGGAACCGCAGAAGATAGAGTGGGAGCGCCTCGAACCGCGCCACATCCTGTTCACCTACCTGCACCTGGCGCCCGATCCCGCCCAGACCGAAGGCCTGGTGAAGTCCGGCTGCGCGGCCATCGCTTACGAGACCGTGACCGACGCGCGCGGCGGCCTGCCGCTGCTGGCGCCGATGAGCGAAGTGGCCGGCCGGATCGCCGTCTTCTCCGCCGCCGAGACCCTGCTCAAGCACAACGGTGGGATGGGCCTGCTGCTTTGCGGCGTACCCGGCGTGTCGCCTGCCCGCGTGGCCGTTCTGGGCGGCGGCGTGGTCGGCATGAACGCCGCCCGCATGGCCATGGGCCTCAACGCCGAGGTCGTGGTGCTGGAGCGGTCAATCCCGCGTATGCGGGAGCTGGACGACATCTTCATGGGTCGGGTTTTGACCCGCTACTCGACGCTGGACGCCGTTGAGGACGAGATTCTCAAGGCTGACGTGGTCATCGGCGCGGTGCTGACGGCCGGGGCCGCCGCCCCCAAGCTGGTCAAGCGCGAGCACCTGTCCCGCATGAAGCCCGGCTCGGTGCTGGTCGACGTCTCGATCGACCAGGGCGGCTGTTTCGAGACCAGCCACCCGACGACCCATGCCGAGCCGACCTACACCGTCGACGGCGTGGTCCACTACTGCGTGGCCAACATGCCGGGCGCGGCGCCGCGCACCTCGTCCGAAGCCCTCGGCAACGCGACCCTGCCCTTCGGCCTGGCCCTGGCCGACCACGGTCTGGACGCTCTCAAGCGCGACAAACACCTGGCCAGGGGACTCAATGTCCTCAAGGGCGAGCTGACCCACCCGGCCGTGGCCGAGGCGCTCGGCAAGCCGTTCGTCGATCCCTACGGGGCCTGGGGCTGATAGAAAAAGGCGCAGGCGCCTCACGAAATCGGGCTCGGCGTCCCGGCCCGGGGTGCTAATAGTCGCGGCAGGTCATGAAGACCCGCCGCGACGGACAGGCCGCCCCACGATGATCACGCCTGTTCTGGGGCCGATTGACAGTCACGCCCGCGCGCTGGCCAAGGCCGTCAGCTGGCGCGTGATCGGCACGCTCGACACCTTCCTGTGGAGCTATCTGATCACCGGCCACCCGATGGCCGCCGGCGCGATCGCCTCAATGGAGACGGTCACCAAAATCGTCCTCTACTACCTGCATGAACGGGTCTGGCGCATCGTCCGCCTTGCGCCGTCGTCGCGCTGGCGCTCGCTGATCAAGTCGTTCACCTGGCGGTTCGTCGGCAGCCTGGACACCTTCATCCTCAGCTGGATCGTCACGCACCGGCTTCGCTACGCGGTATCGATCGCCTCGGTGGAAGCCCTGACGAAGATCGTCCTCTACTTCGTGCACGAACGGGTCTGGCGGCGCGTGGCCTGGGGCAGGCTCAACTAGAAGGCCTTGAGTTTTCAGCGGCGCGGGTTCAATCAGGCCGCAGGCGGTTCCCCTTCCGGGGGGCCAAGAGGGAACGGGGTGAAACCCCCCGGCTGTGCCCGCAACTGTCAGCGGCGAGGGCCGCATCCATTCGCGCAAGCGACGCCACTGGGAAACCGGGAAGGCGGGATGCAGTCCGATGACCCGCAAGCCAGGAGACCTGCCGCCGTCGTCGCTCGTCCGCAGCCCGGGTCCAGGCTGATGGCGCGGGGAAGGCTTGCCTTCCCGTCGAAGCGACCGTCGGCCGGCGCGTCGACGTTCGCTTTGGACAAACTCCGCCACGCGGCGCCGCGCGGGCTCACAGTTGTGAGGACCTGCGCCATGAAGCGCCTTCTTCTGCTATCCGCCTCGGCCCTGCTGGCCACGGCCACGACGGCTCACGCCGCCGATGTCGAAAGCACCACGGTCGGGGAACTGATCGTCACCGCGACCCGGCTGGAAACCCGGATCGACGACGCCCCGGACGCCCGGGTGATCACCGCCGAGGACATCACCGCCAGCCAGGCGGCCTTCGCCGGCGATATCCTGGAAACGATTCCCGGCCTTTCGTTGAGCCGCAACGGCGACTTCGGCGGCGTCACCTACGTCCGCATGCGCGGGGCCAGCGCCGACAAGACCCTCGTGCTGGTCGACGGCGTGGTCCAGAACGACCCCTCCAGCCCCAACGGCGGCTTCGATTTCTCCAGCCTCGACCTCGGCGACATCGAGCGGATCGAGGTGCTGTCCGGTCCGCAGGGCTCGCTCTGGGGGTCCGACGCCATCGGCGGGGCGATCGCCTTCACCACCCGGGAACTGGACGGCTGGCGCGCCTCGGCCGAAGCCGGATCGTTCGGCACGGTGCGCGGCTCGGCCGCCATCGGCGTCGCTGACGACCGGCGGGCGCTGGGGCTCACCGCATCGGCCTATTCCAGCGACGGCATCTCCAAGGCGGCGAACGGAACGGAGACGGACGGCTTCACCAGCTGGACCGTCGGCGGCAACGCCCGCCTGACGCTGTCTGACAGGATCAGGCTCGACGCCCGTCTGCGCTACAACGAGGCCGAGGCCGACATCGATGGCTATGACGCCTTCTTCGCCTTCGGCGACACGCCAGACCGCAGCAAGAGCCGAAGCTGGACCGGGTTCGGCCGGGTCACGGCCGATCATCTGGTAGGCCTGGACCAGGTGTTCAGCGTCAGCCTGTACGACCTCACGCGCGACAATATCTCGGCCTTCGCGTCCAGCTATGACGCCCGGCGCACGACCTGGCGCTGGACGGCCGGGCGGGGCGGGGCGGGCGACGCCTTCGCCTTCCTGCTGGGCGTCGAGCGGGACGATACCGAGGCTTCGATCAGCACCGGCGCCACGTCGAACCTGGGCGCGACCTCAGCCTTCGGGGTCGTGCGCGCATCACCGGTCCAACGCCTGACGCTCACCGCCAGCCTGCGCCACGACGCGCCGGATGACTATGACGCGAAGACCACGGCCCGACTGGCCGGCGTGGTCGACCTTGATCATGGCTTCCTGCTGTCGGCCAGCGTCGGTCAGGGCTTCAAGACCCCGACCATCAGCCAGACGGTCTGTGATTTCTGTTTCCCTGCCGGACCATCAACCGGCCTCAGGCCCGAGACCGCGGAGGGCTGGGACGCGGCGCTGTCCTGGCGCTCGGACGATGACCGGTTCTATGCCCGGCTCACCGGCTACCGGCTCGAGATCGAGGACCAGATCAACTACGGCGTCGGCCGCTATGTGAACATCGACCGCACCAGGACCACCGGGGTCGAGGCAGAACTCGAGGCCGAGCTCACCGACCGTCTCTCGCTCAAGGCGTCCTATGCCTTCACCGACGCGGTCGATGAGTCGACGGGAGCCGAGTTGATCCGCGCACCGGAACATGCGGGTTCCCTGACCCTGCTCTGGACCGGGAACCGCCTGAAGACCGCGCTGACGGTGCGGGCGGAGGGTGAACAGGCCGACTCCGACCCCTCGACCTTCTCGCCCGCGCGACGGGACGGCTTCGTCGTCGCCAATCTTGCGGGCAGCTGGGCGCTGACCGACACGATCGACGTGACGGCGCGCGTGGTGAACCTCACCGACGAGGCCTACCAGCAATCGCTCGGCTACAGCGAAGCGGGACGCGGCCTGTTTATCGGCTTCAGGCTGCGTAACTGAAACGGGCCAGGTCCTGACGTCCGCCGACCAGGTCGAGCACATCGGCCATGCCGAAGCCCGGATCGGCGGCGTACAGGGCGCCGTAGATCGATCGGGCGAAGGCCAGGTCGGCTGACGTCTTCACCCGCCAGTCCAGCTTCGACAGATCGCGGGGGTGACTGAAGCTCGCTTGCGAGAAACGACCCGGATTGGCGCGGATGAAGGCGGTCGGGGATACGCGCGCCAGTCGCTCGCGCGGCTCGGCCGCCGCCGCGATCAACGCCGGCGTGGCGATCACCTCCACCTCCATGCCCAGCGGGAAGCTGGCCGGCTCACGGTTGGAGACGTAGTCGGCGCCGCTGACCCGGGCCATGCGCACGGCCTCGTCGATCACGCGTGGATCGACAAAAGGCGCGTCGCCCTTGATGCGGACGACATGGGCGGCCGGGCCGGCGGATTCGGCGCAGCGCGCGAACCGGTCGAGCAGATCGCTGGGCGCGCCGCGGAACACGGCCTGGCCCTGTGACACCAGCCATGACGCGAGCGCGTCATCGGCCGGCTCGCAGCTGGTGGCCACGACGATGCGGGTCAGGGTGCGGGCGCCCTTGAGGCGTTCCAGCTGGCGCCAGATCAGGGGCTGGCCGGCGAGCGGGGAAAGCGCCTTGCCGGGCAACCGCTTGGAGCCCATTCGGGCCTGGATGATGGCGAGGGTCATTGGCGTGCTCCTTCTGAGCGTTGCCGGGGTGGGCGCCGTCTAGGCGGCGGCCCACCGGCGAGGATCGAGGGCCACCGGGTCGTCGATGGCCATCTCGGTCCAGTCCAGATCCGGGGGCGGGCTGGCGGCGGCGGCGATGACGGCCGACAGCTCCGCGGCGGTGGTGACATTGACCAGCACGGTGCTGGCCTCGGGACGCGACAGGGCGAAACCGAGCGCGGCCTGCAGCGGATCGCTGCGGCCCTCGGCGATCATGCGCCGCACCTTCGACAGCGAGCCCGAAGCCGCCTTCAGCGGCGTCGGGATGCGGTCGAGCGGCAGGAACAGCAGGCCGTTGAGGAAGATCGAGCGCAGCTGGACCTCGACCCCCATGCCGGCGATCCGCTCCAGCGTGCCGTCGGCGAGCATCCGCTGATCGAGCAGGGACGCGGGGGCCTGGATCAGGTCCGGCTTGAAGCGGCGGACGACGCCGACCGGGTCGTCCGTGGAATGCAGCGAGATGCCGATCTTGCCGATCAGGCCGCTGTCGCGCAGCTGTTGCAGACGCGTCCACATCGCCATGCCCTGGGGACCGAACAGGTCCCCGGCCAGCGGCACGACGACCGCGTCCGCGTGCTGGACGGCGAGGCGTGCCAGGCTGGCCCGCAGTTCCTGTTCGACGAAGTCCGGGCCCTTGTCCGGGCGCACCGTGGCGATCACCAGCCGGAACGGCAGAGGGCGAGGCATCAGATCGCCCAGCAGCGTCTCCGAACGGCCCCAGGCGCCGGAAGCGTCGAACACCGACAGTCCCGAACGGGCGGCGATCGTCAGGATGTCGCGCGCCTCGACCTCGGGCGTGCGGCCGCGTGTCGGCATCGACGCGCCGGGGACGAACTGGGCCGAGCCCAGGCCAAGCTTGTTGAGCAGAGGGTTCATGCGTGTCCTTCTGGACGAACGTCGTAAACAAAGTCCGCGCGGCGGGTCGGACCCAGGCGGCGGCCTTCATCGACAAACGTCGACAACAGGGCGGCGTAGGCCGCGATCAGGGCTGCGACTTCGGGTTCGCCGTGGGCGGCGCAGAGGGCGTGGGGCCCCACGACGACCAGGCCCTGCAGGGCCATGCCGCGAAGCCAGAGGCCTTCAATCTGGGGGCGGGCGAACAGAGGCGTCGGCAGCGAGGGATCTCCGTCGAGCACGAACAGCCGATCGGCGCCGGCCTGGTCCGCCAGGCGGGTAACCTCGGCCTGAAGTTCGGCGCCCAGCACACGAAGGCGCGGCGCGACGGGATCGGCGGCCAGCAGGCGCAGGGTGGCCCCTGCGGCGGCCAGCGAGGGCGTCGAGGGCGCCGGAAGGTCCTCGGGGTCGAGCGCCGCGATCAGGTCGGACCGGCCGCAGACCGCGCCGATCGACCGGCCGTTCGCAAGCGCCGAGCCGAACACGGCCAGGTCGGGTGAAACGCCGCTCAGACCCTGGGCGCCGTTCTCGTGCACCCGGAAGGCGGAGACGCCCTCATCAAAGATCAGCACCGCGCCGGCGGCGTCCGCAGCGCGGCGCACGGCCTCCAGATCGGCGGGATCGGCGCCCAGCGGGTCGATGACGATGGCGGCCAGATCATCCACGCCGCCGAACGGTCCTCCGCCCGTGTCCCAGACCGCGGCGCGACGGCGCCCGGTAGCGCGGCGGGCGGCGTCGATCGCCGCCGGCAGGGCCTGGGACTCCTCGGCGCAGAAGCGTACGGCGACGGATCCTGGCAGCAGATCGGCCAACGCGGCCTCGACGCTGCCGTCGGCGGGCAGGCCGGCGGCGACGGAGGATTCAACGACAGGGTGCCCGTGCCCGAGCAGCGACGCGCCGCCGGCCATGTCGAAATCGATGCGCTCGACGCCGTCGCAATCCCACAGCCGGCACCCCTGCGCGCGCAGGCGCGGGCCCCCTTTCGGGGCGGGTGGAGCGGGGATGAAGGCGGCGCGGCCCATCGGGGTCCTTCCCGGGCTTCGTGGTGAAGTCAGCCGTAACCATGCGCGCCAACCCCTTAAGGAAGCGGTATCGAGAGCGTTTAGCGGGGGTTAATGTCGCGCCGATGGACACCCCGCTTCCCGACTGGCCGGACTACGGCCTTGCCGACGATCAGAGACCGGCCCTGCGCGCGGCGCTCTCGACCGGAAGGCCCGCCGTGCTGGCGACCATCGCCGCGCTGGGCGACGGCGGTCCCCGGCCGGTGGGCACCCAGATGGTGTTCGCCGAGGGACGGGTGTCGGGCTTCCTGTCGGGTGGTTGCGTGGAGGGCGATGTCGCCGGCCACGCCCGCGCCTGTCTCGCCGACGGCCAGCCGCGCCGGCTGGTCTATGGCGAGGGCAGTCCCTGGCCGGACATCCGCCTGCTCTGCGGCGCGCGTATCGAGATTTTGCTGGAACGGATCGCGCCGGACGACGCGGCCGCTGCGGAGCTGTTCCGGCTCATGGACGCCAGGCGGCCGGCGGTCTGGGTCAGCGACGGTGAGCGGCGGGTCTGCGGCGACGCTCCGGCCCTCTGGCCTGGCGCACTGGTCCGCCGGCACGCCCCGGTCTGGCGGCTTGCGGTGATCGGCGGCGACCCGACCGCGCTGGCCATCGCCCAGCTGGGCGCACAGTCGGGGTTCGATACGACGCTTGTCCGCCCGCGCGGGCCGTCGGCGCCGCCGCCGCTGACGGGCGTCGGCTATCGCCGCGATGACCCTGCCGCCGCGCTGGCCGGCATCGGCCTCGACCCCTGGACCGCCGTCGCCGTCTGCAGCCACGACCTGGACACTGATCACGCGGCCCTGCTCACCGCCCTGCCCTCACCGGCGCCCTACGTCGGCCTGCTGGGCGCCAGAAAGCGCCTGGCCGAGCGGCTGGCGCTGCTGCGGCGGGACGGGATCTGCGAGGCGGATCTGAAGAAGCTCCGCGCGCCCATCGGCCTCGACCTCGGCGGCAAGGCGCCCTGGGAGGTGGCTGTGGCGGCGGTGGGGGAGGTGATCGGAGTGCGTGCGTCCTTCGAGACGCGATCCTGAGGGATCGCTCCTCAGGATGACGGGCAGAGGGGACTTGCGCTTCTCTTCGTCATGGTGAGGAGCGAGCCTCAGGCGAGCGTCTCGAACCACGCAGGACGCTACAGCGTATGCAGCCGCTTCCACTCACCCGACTTGCCGCCGGTCTTCTCTTCCAGCCGCACGGCCTCGATGACCATGCCTTTGTCGGCGGCTTTCAGCATGTCGTAGATCGTCAGACAGGCGACCGACACGGCCGTCAGAGCCTCCATCTCCACGCCTGTCGGGCCGGTGGTCTTCACCCGCGCGGTCACGGCCAGCCCCTCGTCGTGCGGCGTCACCGACACCTCGACCTTCGACAGAGCCAGCGGGTGGCAGAGCGGGATCAGGTCCGACGTCTTCTTGGCCGCCATCACTCCGGCGATCTCGGACACCGCCCGCACGTCACCCTTCTTCGCATCGCCGGACAGGGCCAGATCGCGGGTCGCCGCGTCCATGCGGACAAGCCCCGTGGCGACCGCTTCGCGGACGGTGTCCGGCTTGCCGGTGACGTCGACCATCCGGGCGCGGCCCTCGGCGTCGATGTGGGTCAGCTTGCTCATTGCTCGAGGAGCCGGGGCATCAGCTCGACCATGTTGCAGGGGCGATGGCGACTGTCGAGCTGGGCGGCGATGACCTTGTCCCAGCCGTCCTTCACCGCGCCGTTGGAGCCCGGCAGGCAGAACACGAACACACCCTTCACGATTCCGGCGAGGGCTCGGGACTGCAGGGTCGAGAGGCCCACCGACTGGTAGCTGACCAGGTGGAAGATCACCGAGAAGCCGTCGATCTCCTTGTCGAACAGCGGCCGCACGGCCTCGGGCGTCACGTCGCGGCCGGTCAGGCCGGTGCCGCCGGTGGTGACGATGGCGTCGACCGAGCCGGACGCGACCCAGGCCTCGATCTGCTGGCGGATCGCGGCGACATCGTCCGGCACGAGACGCTTGTCGGCCAGTTCGTGGCCGGCGGCGGTCACGCGACCGGCCAGCAGGTGGCCGGAGGTGTCGCTCTCCTCGTCGCGGGTGTCGGACACGGTCAGAACGGCCACGCGCACCGGCGTCACCGCCAGGCTCTCGTCGATCTTGCCGCCGATGGGGAAGGGCGAGGTCATTCAGGTCTCCCAGCGTTCAGCATCTGTCCTGTCACGATCGGTCGGCTCGATCCAGCGGGCGCCGTCCGGGCCGTGCTCCTTCTTCCAGAAGGGCGCGCGGCTCTTGAGGTAGTCCATCAGGTGGTCGCAGGCCTGGAAGGCCTCGCGGCGATGCGCGGAGGCGGTCGCCACGAAGACGATCGGCTCGCCGGGCGCGATCGGCCCGGTGCGGTGGACCACCAGCCAGTCCTGCAGGCCCCAGCGCTCGGCCGCGGCCGCGCCGATGCGGCGGATCTCGGCGTCAGTGAAGCCGGGGTAGGCCTCCAGCTCCAGGGTCGTCGTCGCTCCGGCCTCGGCCCGGGCGATCCCGGTGAAGCTGGTCACCGCGCCCGTCTCGGACCGGCCGGCGGTGAAGGCGGTCAGCAGGGCGCCCGGATCGAATGGCGCGGTCTGCAGGCGCACGGTCATCCGCCGCTCATCGGCGGGAGGAAGGCGACCTCGGACGCCGCCGTCAGCGGCGTGTCGCCGCGGACGATGACCTTGTCGACAGCGGCCTGGACGCCCTGCCCGCCCAGCGCCTCGCCCAGTGCCGCGTCGGTGGCGGTCAGGCTGTCGCGCAGGTCGGAGAGAGTGTCCGCAGCGATCGTGGCCTCCCGCCAGCCGGCGATGTCGGCCAACCGACCGAACAGCAGCACCCGCGCCATCTCAGCCCCCCGTCGTCGACATATGGCGACGGGTCGCGGGAGCCTGGCCGCGCGCGATCTGGAAGTCGTGGCCCTGCGGCTTGGCGTCGACGGCGTGGCGGATCGCCTCGACGAGGTCCGCGTCGCTGGCCCCCGCGCGCAACACGGCCCTCAGGTCGGACGCGTCCTCCCGGCCAAGGCAGGTGTGCAGCGTGCCCGTGCAGGTCAGGCGCACGCGATTGCAGGCCTCGCAGAAATTGTGGCTCAGCGGCGTGATCAGCCCGAGGCGCCCGCCGGTCTCCTCGACCCGCACATAGCGCGCGGGCCCGCCGGTGTTCAGCGGCAGGTCGGTCAGGGTCCAGTAGCTCGAAAGCTCGCGACGAACCTGCTCCAGCGACAGGAACTGGTCGGTGCGGTCGGCCTCGACCTCGCCCAGCGGCATGGTCTCGATCAGGGTCATGTCGAGGCCCCGGCCGTGCGCCCACTGGATCAGGTCCGGGATCTCGGCGGCGTTGTCGTGCGCCAGGGCTACCGCGTTGATCTTCACCGCGAGGCCGACCGCCTGCGCCGCCTCGATCCCGGCGATGACCTTCGCCAGGTCGCCGCCGCGCGTCAGGGTGCGGAACAGGTCGGGCTTCAGCGTATCGATCGAGACGTTGACCCGCTTCACGCCATGCCGCGCCAGATCGGCGGCGAACTCGGCCAGCCGGGTGCCGTTGGTCGTCAGGGTCAGCTCATCGAGCGCGCCGGACTTCAGGTGTCGTGACAGGCTCTCGACCAGGCTCATGAAGCCCTTGCGCACCAGCGGCTCGCCGCCGGTCAGCCGCAGCTTGCGCACGCCCAGGCCGATGAAGGCGCTGCTGATCCGGTCAAGCTCCTCGAGCGTCAGCACCTCGGCCTTGGGCAGGAAGACCATCTTCTCGGCCATGCAGTAGACGCAGCGCAGGTCGCAGCGGTCCGTCACCGAAACCCGCAGATAGGTCACGGCGCGGCCAAAGCCGTCGATCAGGGCGGGACGGGCGGGCGCGGCTGTCATACGGTCCCAAGAATAGGGCGGAGGCGGGTGTGAATACAGGGGCGCTGGAAGCGATCGTGCTGGCGGCGGGATCTGGCCGTCGTTTCGGCGGCGGAAAGCTGACCTCTCGGCGGGGAGAGGGCGTGCTGCTGGACGGCGCGCTCGAGGCCGCCTTCGCCGCGCCGGTGCGGACGGTCACCGTGGTCTGGGGCGCCGACGAGGGCGTGCTTCAGGCCGCCAGCCGCTTCGCCGACCGGACCGGCCAGAGCGCAAGGCTGCATCTTGTCCGCAACGCCCGGCATGACGAAGGCATCGGAGCATCCCTGCGGACCGGCGTCGCCAGCCTGCCGCCGGACGCCGCCGGGGCCTTCGTGTTCCTCGGCGACATGCCGCGCATTCCTCACGACATCGCCCCGAAGCTGGCGGACACCCTCTCCGCCGGCGCACGGGCCGCAGCGCCGGTTCACGGCCAGCAACGCGGCCATCCGGCGCTGTTCTCGGCGGAACTGTTTCCTGCCCTGCTGTCGCTGGCCGGCGACCGCGGCGCCGGCTGGCTGCTCAGCGCCATGACCCATGGCCTGACGCTCATCCCGACAGACGACGACGGGGTGCTGTTTGATGTGGATGAGCAAGATGCTCCCCCATCGGGGGAGGTGGATCGGCGATAGCCGAGACGGAGGGGGTCCGCTCCGGCCACGGGAGACCCCCTTGTTTGTTTGAACGCTGCTAGATTGAGGCTGTCTTCCGGGAC